>CAYMKJ010000239.1:0-2384 GCA_964391025.1 uncultured Chromatiaceae bacterium | reverse complement strand
GAGCATGGGCAGGCCTTCGGCGTGCGGTAGGACGTCAATCCTAGCAAAGCTAGTTGCCCGGTCCACTACTACCGGCAGCCGCACAGCTGGATTAGCGTCGGGACCAAGTATCATGGCGGCCCGTTTCAGTCCCGGTTTCCTTGCATGGCCATCCAATGCGGCATCGTCGGCCTGCCGAACGTCGGCAAGTCCACCCTCTTTAACGCCCTGACGGCGGCGGGGATCGCCGCCGAGAACTACCCCTTCTGTACCATCGATCCCAACGTGGGGGTAGTGCCCGTGCCGGATGCGCGGCTGCAGCCCCTGGCGGCGATTGCCGGGTCGGAAAAAATCCTGCCGGCCACGGTGGAATTCGTCGACATTGCCGGGCTCGTGGCGGGCGCGTCGAAAGGCGAGGGTCTGGGCAACAAGTTTCTCGCCAACATCCGGGAGACCCACGCGATCGCCCATGTGGTTCGCTGCTTCGAGAACGATGACGTGGTGCACGTCGCGGGCCGGATCGATCCCCTCCATGACATCGAAGTGATCAATACAGAGCTGCTGCTCGCGGATCTGGCCGGTGTCGAGAAAGCGGCGGACAAGGCCGAGAAGGCGGCCAGGGCTGGCAAGAAGGAAGACGTGGCGCGGCGGGATCTGCTGCAAAAACTCCGCACCCATCTCGATGGCGGCCAGCCGGCCAGGACCTTCCCGATCCCTGAAGAGCACCGCCAGGCCATTGCCGAGATGTTCCTGCTCACCGCCAAGCCCGTGATGTACGTGGCTAACGTCGATGAGAGCGGCCTGGGCGGCAACGCCTTCGTGGACAAGGTCCGCGCCCATGCCCTGACGGACGGCGCCGAGGTTGTCGTCGTCTGTGCGGCCATCGAGGCGGAGATCGCCCAACTTGAGGACGCCGACAAGAAAGCGTTCCTCGATGACCTCAATCTCAAGGAGCCTGGCCTGAATCGGGTGATCCTGGCGGGCTATCGTCTGCTGGGCCTGCAGACCTACTTCACCGTGGGACCGAAGGAGACCCGGGCCTGGACGATCCACGTCGGCGAAACGGCTCCCCAGGCCGCCGGCGTGATTCACACGGACTTCGAGAAGGGCTTCATCCGCGCCGAGGTGATTGCCTTCGCCGACTACATCGCCGGGCGCGGCGAGCAGGGGGCGAAAGAAGCGGGCCGCCTGCGCCTCGAAGGCAAGGAGTACGTGATGCACGAGGGCGACGTGGTGCACTTCCGCTTCAACGTGTAGGAGCGCGTTCACGCGCGACCCGGCGCGACCCCAACTCTGCCACTATCATCGGGGTGACCACCCCCGAACCCAGCCCGACCACACTGGTCGTCTTTGGTGCCGAGAGCGACACCGGCTACCGGCTGGCGCAGCTCGCCCGCCGTGACGGGCGGGCGATCCTCGGAGTGATAGGACGCGAGCGGGATCGCGGCATGCTGGAGCGCATCGGCGCCGAAGTATTCCTGGCTAATCCCACCCGGCGGGAGGAAGCGGATGCGGTTTTCACGGGTCGCGATGCGACGTGCCTCGAGGTCGTGTGCTTCATCGGTGGCACCCCGCAGCTCAACAGCCAGGGCAACATCAACGTCATCGATGCGGCCTGTGCGGCGGGCGTGCGGCGCTTCCTGCTCACCACGTCCATCGGCTGCGGCGACAGCGCGGTCGTGCTGGATCCCTTCGTGAAGGCATTTGCCGGCAAGTCCATCCGCGCCAAGGACTGGGCGGAGAAGCAGCTCAAGTCCACGCCGATGGCCTGGACCATCGTGCGCTCCGGCGGCATGACAATGCGGCCCGGGAAGGGCGGCCCTATCCTCGTCGAGAGCCCCTTCGTGGTGGGCTACATCAACCGGACGGACCTGGGCGACGTGGTGTACCAGGCGCTCACCAGCCCGAAGGCAGTCGGCCGGGTCTTTGCCGCCGTGGACCGGGGCAAGGCCATGGATATCCACGGCGATCCGCTGATCCCCGCCGACCTGTAGGAGCGCCTTCAGGCGCGACCCCCAATTTCTTGACAGCCCTCCGGCCCCCCCAGACAATGCGCCCCCCGCGTGGTGATGTAGCTCAGTTGGTTAGAGCGCGGCACTCATAATGCTGAGGTCGGTAGTTCAACTCTACCCATCACCACCAATAACTTCAGGCAGTTGCGAGCTGTCGCCTCGATCGAATGAGCGTCATTGCGGGACTTTTGCGGGAGTCGGAGTCACACACTTTGTCTGCCGCCGCAATCAGGTGGGTCAGCTCGGCCGATGAGTAGTGGGTCGTGATCCGGCTGGACTTGTGGCCCAACAGATCCTGACGGTCCTCCATGCTGACCCCGACGGCTCGCAGCCGGCGTCCAAAGGTGTGTTTCAGGTCGTGCACGCGAATGGACCTGAAGCCGTCCGGGCACT
>CAYMKJ010000238.1:0-10708 GCA_964391025.1 uncultured Chromatiaceae bacterium | reverse complement strand
CGGTACGCTCACTCCCCATGGCCGATCCCCAGACCCAGACCTGGACCACCGAACGGATCGTCCGGCTCGTTGCCCTGGCGCTGCTGGTCCTGGCGTGCCTGCAGATCATCCTGCCATTCCTCGTTGCATTGACCTGGGCGGCGATCATCTCGATTACCGTCTGGCCCGCTTTCGTCTGGCTGTCCACGAAGCTCGGTAACCGCCCGGCGCTGGCCGCAGGCCTCTGCAGTCTCGTGCTGTTCCTGGTGCTGGTCATGCCCTTCGCGGTTCTCACCGCGACCCTGGGTCAAGCGGTGCCCGAACTGGCGACGATGCTGAAGGACCTTGCCGTCTCCATGGCCCCGGCGCCGCCAGCCTGGGTCACCGACCTGCCATTTGTTGGCGCGCTCATCCGCGACGTGTGGCTCAGTGCCGTGACGGACATGTCGGGCATGGTGAGCAAAGCACTGCCTGCAGCCGAGGTGGCGGGGGTGTGGGCACTGGCCCAGGGAGCCAATCTGGCGCTCGCGTTGCTGGAGTTCCTCTTCGCGATCCTGATTGCGGCCGTCTTTCTGATCACTGCGGATCGCTCGGCAGAACTGGCCGAGCGGCTGGTTTCCCGCCTTAACATCGGTGAACAGGGCCACATCATTCCGCTGGTGGTCGGCACGGTGCGAAGTGTGTCCATCGGGCTGGTGGGCACCGCATCGGTGCAGGCCCTGATCGCCGCGCTAGGTTTTTTCATCGCCGGTATGCCGGGTGTGGCCGTGCTCGGCTTTGCCACCTTCATGCTGGCGCTCGTGCAGTTGCCGACGCTGCTCATCTGGCTCCCGTCGGCGATCTGGCTGTACTACTCCGGCGAGACCGGCTCGGCCATCTTCCTCGGGATCTGGGGCCTGGCGCTGGTGAACACCGTGGACAACTTCCTGCGTCCCTGGCTGATCAGTCGCGGGGCGAAGCTGCCCTTTGCCCTGATCCTGATGGGCGTCCTCGGGGGGCTGCTGGCCTGGGGCATCATCGGCCTCTTCATCGGCCCAACCCTGCTCGCGGTGGCCTACTCCCTGGTCCGCAGCTGGATCGGTACGGCGCGCGAAGCCGGCAATCTCCCTCTTTCTGGCAGCTAGATCGCCGACAATCGGGGCTTTTGCCTCCGGATTTGGTCTTGGCGCACCGGCCCTCGGCTGCGGGGCTGTGACAGCCGGACTTGTAGACATATAAAGACATCTTTATATTTACCACCCATGGAGTTGACCCAAGCCGTTCTGCAGCTGGCTGCCGCCGCCGAGCCGAGCCGGCTGCGGTTGCTGGTGGCCTTGCTCAGCGGGGAGACCAGAGTAGGCGACCTGGTGGCGGTGCTCCTGCAGAGTCAGCCGCGGGTGTCCCGACATCTGCGCCTCCTCGCCGAAGCCGGACTTGTGGATTCGTTTCGCGAGGGGCGGTCGATCTATTACCGCTGGTCAGTCCAGGGTCTCGAGGCCGGCATCGTGAGTTCGGTCGGGGCGCTCGCCGCTGGCAGCGACCCAACGTTGGCGCGGGATCGGGAGCGGGTGCAGAAGCTGTCCCGGCAGCGGGAGCGGTACGCGCTGCGCCGGGCCTTGCGGGCAGGAGGTGCGCGTGGACTGCACGGGGCCGATACCGATGCCGGGTGGGCTGATCTGTTACGCACCACGCTGGGCGCCAGGCGGCTGGGCGACATCCTGCATGTGGGCTGCGGTTCCGGCGAATTGCTCCAACTGCTGCTGCCGGAGGCACGGATCGCGGTCGGCACGGAGCCGTCGGGCCACCGGCGCCAGGTGGCACGGGCGCGTCTCCGCCAGGGTGGCCTGCCGCGCTGGACAATCCGCGACGCAGCGCCCACGCAGCTGCCCTTCGAGGCGGACGCCTTCGATCTCGTGATCGTGCAGGACGCGCTTGGTCCTGGAACGGAAGTCCACAAGATCCTGGCCGAGGCGGCCCGGGTGCTGCGCCCCGCGGGCCGGCTACTGATTCTGGACCGCATTCTCCCGACTGACGGTGAGTTATCGGCGCGCCTTGCGGCGCTGGGCTTCGCGGTCATCCGCCGGCAATGGCTGCCCGGACGAACCCCCGACAGGGCGCTATTCCTGGCCAGCCGTCCTGAAGCTAACCTCACAAGGACGGCTACCGATGACTGACACCAGCACCGCGACCAGGCCGCGCAAGCCCCCTGTCCAGGTCTCCTTCGAGTTCTTTCCGCCGAAGACCCCGGAAATGGAGGCCGTCCTGTGGCAGGCCATCCAGAAACTGGCACCCCTCAGGCCCCGTTTTGTGTCCGTCACCTATGGCGCGGATGGCTCGACGCGGGATCGGACGCACCGGATCGTCTCGCGCATCGCCAGCGAAACGGGTCTCGTCAGCGCGCCCCACCTGACCTGCGTCGGTTCTGACCGGGAAGAGATCCAGGCCATCGCGCGCACGTATCGCGACGAGGGGATCCGGCATATCGTCGCGTTGCGCGGTGACGCGCCCCTTGGCGCCACTCACTACCTCCCGCACCCGGGTGGCTATGCCTACGCGGTCGATCTGGTGCGCGGCCTGCGCGACGTGGCCAACTTCGACATTTCGGTTGCGGCCTATCCAGAGGGTCATCCCGAAGCACCGGATGCGGCCTTCGATCTGGACAATCTCAAGCGCAAGCTCGACGCCGGCGCCAACCGGGCCATTACCCAGTTCTTCTTCGACACCGACAGCTTCCTCCGTTTCCGCGACCGCTGCGCTGCCCGTGGCATCACGGCGCCCATCGTGCCCGGCATCCTGCCCATCGCGAAGTTCCGCCAGATGCTCAACTTTGCCCGGCGCGCAGGGGCCTCGGTCCCGTTGTGGTTGCACGAGCGCTTCGAGGGCCTGGACGATGATCCGGACACCCAGCGGATGCTCGGCGCCAGCGTGGCCATCGAGCAGGTGGCGACCTTGCGCAGGCACGGCATCAGCGAGTTCCACTTCTACACACTGAATCGGGCGGAGCTGACCTTCGCCATTTGCTATGCCCTGGGCGTGCGCCCCCAGCCGGGCACCGCGGGAGAGGCTGTTTGAGCCTGCCCACACCACCACGGTTTCCCGGCCTCGAGGCGCTGCTGGCCGAGCGCATTGTGATCCTCGATGGCGCCATGGGCACCATGGTGCAGGCCCACCGGCTTGCCGAGGTGGACTACCGGGGGCAGCGCTTCGCCGACTCCGCCCGGGACCTGAAGGGCAATCACGATCTGCTCAGCATCACCCGCCCGGACGTGATCGGCGGGATTCACCGGCAGTTTCTCGAAGCCGGCGCGGACGTGATCGAGACCAACACCTTCAACTCCAGCGCACCGTCGCTCGCGGACTACGGCCTCGAAAGCTGCGTGCACGAGCTGAACCTGGCCAGCGCCCGGCTCGCCCGGTCAGTCGCGGACGAAGTGGCGGCCCGGACGGGCCAGCCGCGCTTTGTCGCCGGTGTGCTCGGCCCCACCAGCCGGACGGCCTCCATTTCGCCGGACGTGAATGACCCGGGCCTGCGGAACGTCAGCTTCGACGAACTCGTTGCCACCTACATGGACGCGGTGCGGGCACTGCTCGAGGGCGGCGCCGACTTCATCCTGGTGGAGACGATCTTCGACACGCTGAATGCCAAGGCCGCGCTCTACGCGATCGCGAGCGTGGGCGAGGCACTAGGGCTGAAAATTCCCGTCATGCTCTCCGGGACGATTACGGATGCGTCCGGTCGCACGCTGTCCGGCCAGACCCCCGAGGCCTTCTGGAACTCCCTGCGGCACATCGAGCCCTTCATCGTCGGGCTGAACTGCGCGCTCGGCGCGCAGGAACTGCGTCCGCACATCAGCGAGCTGTCGCGGGTGGCCGGGACGCACATCAGCGTGCACCCCAACGCCGGCCTGCCGAACGCCTTTGGCGGCTACGACGACACGCCGGAGGCGATGGCCGGCGTGCTTGGCGAGTTTGCCTCGGCCGGCTTGTTGAACATGGTGGGGGGCTGTTGCGGCACCACGCCGGCGCATATCACCGCGATTCGCGAGGCGGTGTTCCGGCACCCGCCACGCAAGGCGCCGACACCAGAGATCAAGCTCCGCCTCTCTGGTCTCGAGCCCTGCAACATCGGCGACGACTCGCTGTTTGTGAATGTGGGCGAGCGGGCGAACGTCGCCGGTTCGGCCCTGTTTCGCAAGCTGATCATCGCGGGTGATTACGCGGCCGCCCTGGCCGTCGCCCGGCAGCAGGTGGAGAACGGCGCCCAGATCATCGACGTGAACATGGACGAGGGCATGCTGGATTCCGTCGCCGCGATGGACCGCTTCCTCAAGATCGTGGCGACCGAACCCGACATCGCGCGTGTGCCCGTGATGATTGACTCCTCCCGCTGGAGCGTGATCGAGACGGGGCTGAAGTGCGTGCAGGGCAAGTCCATCGTCAATTCGATCAGCCTGAAGGAGGGCGAGGAGCCGTTTCTGCGGCAGGCTCGCGAGATCCGGCGGCATGGCGCTGCAGTGGTGGTAATGGCCTTTGATGAGCAGGGCCAGGCCGACACCGTGGAGCGCAAGGTGTCGATCTGCGAGCGCTGCTACCGGCTGCTGACCGGGGAGGTGGGCTTCCCGGCGGAGGACATCATCTTCGACCCGAACATCTTCGCGGTTGCGACGGGCATCGAGGAGCACAACGGCTACGGCGTGGCGTTCATCGAAGCCACGCGCCAGATCAAGCAGCGTCTGCCCCACGCGCTGGTCAGCGGCGGCGTCAGTAACGTCTCCTTCTCATTCCGCGGCAATGATGCGGTGCGCGAGGCCATGCACTCGGCGTTCCTGTACCACGCCATCCAGGCTGGGATGGACCTGGGGATCGTCAATGCCGGCCAGCTGGCGATCTACGCGCAGATCCAGCCCGAGCTCAAGGAGGCAGTGGAGGACGTCATTCTCAATCGGCGGCCCGACGCGACCGATCGCCTGCTGGAACTGGCCGCCCGCTTTCGCGACGTGGGCGGCGGCGTGGCCAGGCAGGCCGATCAGGAATGGCGCCAGCTGCCGCCGGGTCAGCGCCTGTCCCATGCCCTCGTGAAAGGTATCGACGAGTTCATCGTTGCCGACACCGAGGAGGCCCGTCTGGCGGCCAAGCGGCCGCTGGACGTGATCGAGGGCCCGCTGATGGACGGCATGAACGTCGTCGGTGACCTGTTCGGGTCCGGCAAGATGTTCCTGCCCCAGGTGGTCAAGTCGGCCCGCGTGATGAAGAAGGCGGTGGCGCACCTCGTGCCGTACATCGAGGCCTCCCAGTCGGGTTCTCCGCGCAAGGCCGGCAAGATCGTGATGGCGACGGTCAAGGGCGACGTGCACGACATCGGCAAGAACATCGTGGGCGTCGTCCTCCAGTGCAACAACTTTGAGGTCATCGATCTCGGCGTGATGGTGCCCTGCGAGCGGGTCCTGGAAACCGCCCGCCGCGAGAATGCGGACATGATCGGGCTGTCGGGGCTCATCACGCCGTCGCTCGAGGAGATGGTGCACGTGGCGAAGGAGATGAAGCGGCAGAACTTCACCGTTCCACTGCTGATCGGCGGTGCCACCACGTCGCCGGCCCACACGTCCGTGAAGATCGATCCGGAATACGACGGTCCGGTGGTCTATGTGAAGGACGCCTCCCGGGCGGTGGGCGTGGCGCAGAAGCTGGCGAATGCGACAGACCGGGCGGCCTATGCGGCAAACGTGAAGGAAGACGCTCGTGTGCGCCGCGAGCGGCACGGACGCCGGACCGAAGCGTCGCCCCAGCTCGGTATCGCGAACGCCCGGGCGAACCGCATACTTCTGGAGTGGGCAGCGCCACCGGCGGCACCGACCTTCACCGGAGTGCGGGTGCTGGACGACATCCCGTTGGCCACGCTGGTGCCGTACATCGACTGGATGCCGTTCTTTAACGCCTACGAATTCCGGGGGACTTTCCCGGCCATTCTTGACGACGAGGTGGTCGGTGAGGCGGCCCGGGAGCTCCATGCCGACGGCCGGAAGATGCTCGCGCAGCTGGTGGCCGGGAAGTGGCTCACCGCCAGGGCCGTGTTCGGCTTCTTCCCCGCCAACCGGGTGGGGGACGACGATGTGGCCATCTATGCCGACGAGCAACGCTCCGGCCCGGTCGCGATGCTGCACCACCTTCGCCAGCAGAAGCCGCTTGCCGACAAGTTGCCAAACGCCTGCCTGGCTGACTTCGTGGCACCCCACGACAGCGGGCTGCGCGATTACGTCGGTGCCTTCGTGGTTACGGCCGGGCTCGGCATCGAACCCCATGTGGCCGCGTTCGAGCGCGCCCTCGATGACTACTCAGCCATCCTGCTCAAGGCGCTCGCGGACCGCCTGGCCGAAGCCTGTGCGGAGTACCTGCATGCAGAGGTACGCCGCGTGCACTGGGGCTACGCCGCGGAAGAGAAGCTGACCAGTGAGCAGCTCATCGACGAGGGCTACAGAGGCATCCGGCCGGCGCCGGGTTACCCCGCCTGCCCGGATCACACGGAGAAGTCCACGCTCTGGAAGCTGCTGGATGTGGAGCGGCACATTGGCGTGCAACTCACCGAGTCCTTCGTGATGATGCCCGCCGCGTCAGTCAGCGGCTTCTACTACGCGCACCCGTCGTCCCGCTACTTTGCGGTGGGCCGGATCGGCCGGGACCAGGTGGAGGATTACGCGCGGCGGAAGGGGATGTCGGTGACCACCGTGGAGCGCTGGCTGGCGTCGAACCTCGCCTACGATCCGGAATAGTCGTCCCGCGGCGCCTACGGCAGCCGCCACGCGATGAGCGAGTCGCCAATCTTGAATGAGTACTGCCACATGTGGCCACCAGCAGCCACTGCCACGAACTGCTGGCCGTTCACCTTGTAGGTCATGGGCGTGGCCATCGCCGCGGTCGGCGTCCCGGTTTCCCAGAGCTGCTCCCCGGTCTCCACGTCGAAGGCCCGGAAGCGCTCGTCCATCGTCGCACCGATGAACACGAGGCCGCCGGCGGTGACGATCGGGCCGCCGGAGGTCGGCGTGCCCCAGCGGAGCGGCAGGGGCAGGCGCACCAGCTTGTCCAGCACGCCGAGCGGCACGCGCCAGCGGGTTTCTCCGGTGGCGAGATCGAGTGCCACCAGTTCACCCCAGGGCGGCGGGTTGCAGGGCGAGAAGAGAGGCGAGAGCAGCGGCTTGAACACCTGCGCGTAGGGTGTGCCGTCGAGGCGACCAGGAATGCCCATCAGGCCGGCCATGGGATTGCTGAGCACCGCCGGGTCCACCTCACCCACCGGGAGCAGCTGCGTGAAGGTCGGCGCCCGGTTGACCGGAACGATCAGCAACTGGCGTTCCGGATCGAAGCCGCCGCCGCCCCAATTGGTCACTGCCATGCCGGGAAAATTAACCGTGCCCTCCCGGCTCGGGGGGGTGTAGTAGGGGCCGTGGCGTGCGCCCGCGATCAACTTGCGGCACACCGCACGGTCGAGGAAGGTGTAGCCCCAGGCATCCTCTGGATTGAGTCCCGCGGTGACGAGCGGGGGGATCGTCACCGGAAACGGCTGGGTGGGGGACAGTTGCTCACCCGGCACCCCATCGCCTGGCACTGGGCGCTCCTCGATCGGCAACACGGGCTCGCCCGTCGCACGATCGAAAGCAAACACGAGACCCATCTTCGTCACCTGCACTACGGACGGCACGCTGCGACCCCCGAGGCTGAGGTCGAGCAGCATCGGTTGCGCCGGCAGGTCGAGGTCCCAGACATCGTGATGGACCAGCTGGTAGTGCCAGGCAACCTCGCCCGTCGCGGCCCGCAGCGCGACGACCGAGTTGGCGTAGTGGTTGTCGCCCGGTCGCGTGCCACCGAAAAAGTCCGGCGCCGCACTGGCCGTGGGGAGGAAGAGCAGGTCCCGCGCCGCATCGTAAGACATGATGCTCCAGACGTTCGCGGCACCCGTGGCCGCCAGCGCGTCTACAGTCCAGCCGGCGGCCTGCGGATCGCCGGGATTGCGGGGCACCGGGTCGAAGCTCCAGCGCAGTGCGCCCGAGCGCAGGTTGAAGGCCCGCACGGCGCCGCTCGGTCCGTCGTTGCGCCTGAACTTGGTGTTGTTTGACGAGCCGACCACGACGACGTCGCTGGCCACCGTGGGTGGCGAGGAGAACTGTACGTCGCCGGGCCGGAAATTCACGGGCCGGCCGATGCGTTGCGCGCGGCTTTCGGCCTCGGCCAGCACGAGGGCCTGCACATCCACGCTGCCCTGATTGCCAAAGTCCGCGCAGGACCGGCCGGTCAGTGCGTCCACAGCAACCAGTCGCAGGTCGCCCGTGCCCATATAGAGCCGGTGGGCGCAGGCCGCCTTGCCGGCCGCAGCCGGGTCCTGCCAGTAGGCGATACCGCGGCAGTTGTAGCGGGTGCCGACCGGTCCGAGCTCCGGTTTGGAGTCGAAGACCCAGCGTTCCTTACCCGTGGCCGGGTCAAGTGCAATCAGGCGATTGAAGGGCGTGCAAAAGACCAGCGACTGGCCGGCTGCCGCCGGCAGCAACAGGGGCGTGGCGTGGAAGCTGGCGAAGGCCTTGCGGTCCGGGTGCCGGGCGAGCTCGCCGGTGCTGTACTCCCAGGCCTTGACCAGGCGGCCGACGTTACCGCGATTGATCTGGTCGAGTGAAGAGAAGTGCGAGCCACCGGCATCGCCGCCGTAGAAAGTCCAGTCCGCTGCGGAAGTGACGGCGCTGAACAGGGTGAGGAGGCATAGGAGCGGCTCCAGGCGCGCTTGCATTTTGTCGCGCCGGTCGGCGCTCTTATCAGGCGTTCCCGCGACGTCACGGGCTGCCAAAGTGGTAGCTGACGCCGAGACCCGCCGTCCAGAAGTCGGCGCCGTCCAGGTTGTACCAGTCGCCCTCGATGCGCAGGGTCACTTGACTGGCCACCGCAATGTCCGCCCCGGCACCCGCGGTGAAGCCGTCGGAGAAGCGCGAGGTGCTGACTGCACTATCGAGTTCCAGGTCCTGATCCAGCCTGTAGAAGCCGACCTTGCCGAACATCTGGACCGCCTCCGGCGAGAACGGCAGATACCCCAGCAGGTCCATGCTAAAGCCCTGCGCGCTGATCGTCGCGTTGCCACCCCCATCGGTGGGGGTAATGTCTTCATTGAAATCGCCGGTACTGAGGAAGGCGACCTCCAGCCCCAGGTACTTGTTGAAACGGTACTGGCCCCAGGCCTTGAAGCCCACGGCGCTGTCGTCGATGGCGCCACCATCGAGCTGGTAGTCGCTGTACAGGGCACCTGCCCCGATCTGCCAGCCCTCACGCGCGCCCGGGCGGTCAGGGCCAGCATGAGCGGGCAGGGCGATGGCACCGAGAAGCGCGGCGGACGCCAGCAGCTGGCCAAGCGACTCTGTGACGCGACGTTGCATGAATCGGTCCCCGGCTATTTCGGCGCGTCACAGTCCGTGCGCTTCAGCACCACCCGGCGGTTCTGGGCGCGGCCTTCCTCCGTGTCGTTGTCGGCGATCGGCTCGCTCTCACCCGCACCGGAAGCGGCCAGTCGGCCCACCGCGATGCCCTTGCCCTGCAGGTAGGTAGCCACCGACTGTGCACGGCGCTCGGAAAGTTCCTGATTGTAGGCATCGGTGCCCGTGTTGTCGGTATGGCCGACAACGGTGCCCGACACGAACTTCAGCCGACCCAGGGTCTCGGCCACCTCATCGAGGGTCACCTTGTCTTCGTCCGTCAGTTCGGCCGTGTCCAGCTTGAATTGCACCTGGCGGGTGACGTCACAGGAGCAGCCGAACGGGCCGACCCGTTCGCTCTTCGGCGTATCGGGGCACTGGTCGTCCGCGTCGATGACGCCGTCGCCGTCCGCGTCAGCGGGAGGCGTTTCCACGGCAGCAACCACCGGGGCGGCCATGGCCACAGGTACGACAGCCTTCGCCGGACGACCGAACAGGTACTCGATACCCACGTTTATTGTCCAGAGGTCCCCGTTGTCGATGTCGAACCATTCGCCTTCAGCACGCACGGCGAACTGTTCACTGAGGAAGAAGCGCGACCCGGCACCGAGCACCAGGCCTGACGGCGAGTTGCTGGCGACCTCGGCGTTATCCACCAGCACCTGCTGATTGAAGGCGAAGTAGCCGACTTTGGCGTAAACCTCGAAATCTTCACTGTCGAGCGGCGCGAAGAGCAGCGCCGAGCCGGTGAAACCGTCGATCTCTGCCTTGGCGTTGCCACCCGGTGGGCTGGGCGGGTTCACCAGATCCTGATCGAAATCGCCAAAATTGTAATAGGCGCCCTCGAACCCCAGCCACTTGTTGAGGCGGTAGCCTGTGAAGACCTGGAACCCGCCGGAGCTGTCATCCAGTTGATTGCTGTCGAAGGAGTAGTCGGCAAAGCTGGCAGCGACGCCTGCATTCCAGCCGGTCTTGTCATCCGCCGCCAGGGCGGACGTGGCGGCGAGTCCCAGGACGATTGCCGTCAAACACCGTTTCATCACGCAGGCTCCTCAATAAAATAAGTATGAATATAGAGTTCAGGAAAACAGACCGTTAGAGGAAGCGGAGTTTGCACCGGTCGGGTGGCCTCAGTATTGAGGTGTCTGCGAGTTGTCCCCGCAATGGACACTAAATTATTTGTCTGGATCGTTGTCGGGAACCCGCAATTCGGCTCCCCTGGACCGGATAGCGGCGCGCCTTTTGCGTTTTGCCAGTATACGGCCGACCTGTAATGCGTCAACTTGCGGGCCGGTTCCCGGCGTGGC
>CAYMKJ010000237.1:0-6285 GCA_964391025.1 uncultured Chromatiaceae bacterium | reverse complement strand
TACCTTCGTCAGCAGGTTCACCAGGACCTGCCAGACAATGGGTCCGATGCGGCACTGGGGATCATCCAGGTCGCCGGTCACCGGGAGGTCGAGATCGATGACGCCATTCCGGTCCTTGAGCAGGGCGACGGCGAGCTTCAGTGGCAGTCCCACCGAGTCCGGGCTGTCCACCTTGTCGCCGAGCTCGAGCTGGTTGATCACGAACTTGTGCTTCGCGTCGAGCTTCCGGTCGTTCACCTTGTAGTTCAGGTCTACCGCGAGCTTGCCCTGGCGGATGGAATAGCCGGCAAAACGCCCTGAATACGGCGTGAACGAGGCCAGCTCCACATTCTTGAACGTCATCGCCATGTCGAGGAAGGTCTCTGCCGCCAGCGGATTTACATCGCCGCGGATCGTGACTGGCGAGAATCGGTCCACCTGCCCGTCCAGCTCGATTTTGGCGCGCGACTTCTGTGCCGACGAAAGGCCGGCAATCGTGCCCTTCAGCTTCTCGATGCCGATGGCGAAATTCGGGCGCGTGGTGAAATCGGCGAACTTGGCCGAGCCGTTGGTGATCTTCAGCGTGCCGATGCGAATGGGGAATGGCGCAGCCTCGGTAGCGGCCTTCTGTGCCGCCGGAGCAGGCTGAGTGACGGCCACTGACTCGCCGGTCCGGCTCCCGGCAGGCCCCACTGTTGGGCCCGGAACTGCAGTGGCCACCGCGCCAGGCCCCGCGAGTATCGCGGCGATGTTCGTGGTGCCGTCCGGACCGATGATCACCCGCGCATAGGGTCTGCGCGCGTCGATGCTCACGATCTTGAGATTCTCGGGCGCAGACCGGTAGTCGACGCCCGCAAGTCGCAGCGCATCCCACTTCACGAAGTCCTCGCGGAGGACATTGTCGATCGTGCGCAGACCGTCGATGCTGACCTCCCCCGTGAAGCCAATTTGCGCGGCCGGCTCCGCGTCGGCGTAGGTCAGTTTCCCCTTCGCCGCCAGCGCGCCGCTGGTCAGCGTGAGGCTCGTCTGCTGTGCGAGGTAGGGCTGGGCGAGCGCCAGTTCCACGCCACTCAGGTCGATTTCGGCTTCCGTGGCCAGCGTGTCCAGATTGGCGGTGGCATTGACCTTGAGACTGCCACGGGCATTCACGGTGGCATCCAGCTGGGCTTTCACGGTGGTCCCGGGCTGCGTGGCATAACCCTCGACCGTCAGGTTGAGGGGCTGCAGGATCAGTGCGGGCGCTGGTTTCAGGCTGCGATCTTCAAGGCCAACTGCCAGGTTCCGGACGTTGATTCGCGGAATGCTCACCTGCCAGCCCGCATCCGGCGCAGTGGCCGGCGCAGTGGCCGGCGCAGCGGCCGGCGTAGTGGCCGGGGTCGCTGCGGCCGCGGGCGGTCCGACCATCGGGTCGAGCAGATTGGAGCGCTTGAGTTCGCCGTCCGGTGTGAGCCAGGTCTGAATCCTGCCGCCCGTGACCGTGATTTCACCCACCAGGGCCTTCTCGTCCGCCAGCGACAGCTGAAGGCCGGTGGCCGTAACCTTGTCCAGGACCAGGTAATCCGTCTGCTCACCCCGGTCCCGAACTGCCAGCTGGGTGACCAGGAGCTCTCCGCTGCGTAGGACGACGTCTGCGCCCGATGGGCGATCCGCGAAGCGATACTGGCCGCGCAGGCTGGCAGCGCCGCTCGTGACTTCGAGCCGCAGCGCTTCGCCGAGAAATGCCGCGAGTCGCGGGAGCGGCAAATCGCGGAGGGTGAATTCACCCTCCGAGGACAGCGGCTGTGCCTTTAACGTGCCGCGCCAGGCAAAGTGGCTGGAGTCGAACAGCGTGGCATCCAGCTCGTAACGTTCACCCTCGGTGACGTAGGTGCTGAAGTTGGTGAGCCGGAACGTGAGTGGCGCCAGGTTGGCCACAAACGGCTCCGGCCGGTCCCGATCCTCGAAACGCACCCGGCCCCTGGTCACCGCCAGATCCCCGATGATCAACCGGGGCAGTGGCTCTTCTGCGACGGGAGGTACCCCGGGCTCAACTGGCGTCTGGAGGTCCGCCAGGTTGAGGTTTCCGCCTCGCCGAACCACCGCATTCACGGCGAGACCGTCCAGGCTGATTGCCCGGAACGACAGCGCGCGCCGCCAAAGTGAGTTCAGTTCCAGGTCAACGAGCAGCCGCTCGAAACTGAGCAGCGGGCCGCCGTCCGCGTCCGGCAGGGCCAGCTTGTCCACCTCGAGAGTGAGAGTGAAGGGATTGAAGCGCACCTCGCCGACGGCCAGCTCCCGCCCGTAGTCCGACTTGACGGTGTCCCGGGCCAGGCCCGTCAGGATCTTTGGCACAGCCAGGAACCCGACCGCCGCATACAGGGCCAGGACCGCGGCAATTGAGAGCCAAAGAAGAGGGCTGCGCAGCTTCTGCATGGGCCAATCTTGCCCCAAGATGCGCGTTCATGCTCGCTGTCTGGATCGCTGCCGCCTTCGCATTCGGCCTGCTGGCCCGCCAGCTGGGGCTGCCGCCCCTCGTCGGTTTCCTCGGCGCCGGATTCCTGCTGAATGCCGCTGGCGTCGAGCGTGTTCCCGTCCTCACGGACGTCGCGCACCTGGGCGTACTGCTGCTGCTGTTCTCAGTGGGTCTGAAGCTGCGCGCCAGGAATCTGATTCGACCCGAGATCTGGGGTACGGCACTCCTGCAGTTCGCGCTTGCCCTGCTCCTGGTCATGCTGGCACTGAAAGCAGCTCCGGGCCTGCCATTGCCGCTGGTCCTCGTCGTGGCGAGCGCGCTGTCTTTCTCCAGCACCGTGCTCGCCGCAAAGATTCTCGAGGAGCGGCGGGAAATCCGCGGCTTCCACGGGCGGGTGGCCATCGGCATCCTGATTGTGCAGGACCTCATCGCCGTCGCCATTCTCGGCGTCAATGACGGGCGCCCACTCACATGGGCCGCCGCGCTGGCCCTGCTCCTGCCGGTGGCCCAACCCATCCTGCGCAAGTTGCTGGACCTGGCCGGTCACGGCGAGTTGCTGGTCCTGCTGGGCAGCGTGCTGGCGCTTGGCCTTGGCGGCTACGGGTTCGAGGCCATCGGGCTGTCCGGGGAGCTGGGCGCCCTGCTGATCGGGATGCTGCTGGCCAACCACCCGAAGTCCGTCGAGCTCAGCGACTCGCTGTGGAGCCTGAAGGAGTTCTTCCTGGTGGGCTTTTTCCTCATCATCGGGCTGACGGGGCTGCCCTCCTGGGAAACCCTCGGGCTGGCGGCGCTGCCGATCGCACTCCTGCCACTCAAGGTGCTCCTTTACTTCGTCCTGCTGCTGGCCTTCGGCCTGTCGGCCCGGACCGGCTTTCTGGTGGGCCTGAGCCTTGCCACCTACAGTGAGTTCGGTCTGATCGTGATGGCAGCCGCCGTGGAGCGCGGGCTGGTGCCCGCCGAGTGGCTGGTGGCCACGGCCATTGCCGTGGCCGTGTCTTTCGCCATTGCCGCCCCACTCAGCCGGTATGCGCACGACATCTTTACCGTGCTCGAACCCTACCTGCGCTTCTTCGAGCGGGATCGCCGGCACCCCGATGACGAACCGGTTTCCCTGGGGCGCGCGGAGATCGTCGTCGTGGGCATGGGTCGCGTCGGCACCGGCGCCTACGACCACGCGTGGGACCTGGGGCGAAAGGTGGTCGGGCTCGACAGTGACCTGGGCAAGGTGTCGCAGCACCTCAGCGAAGGCCGACGCGTGGTCTACGCGGATGCGGAGGACCCCCTGCTCTGGCACCGCCTGCGCCTGGACCACGTGCAGGTCATCATGCTGGCCTTACCGGACATGGAAGCCAAGATCCTGGCGAGCGAACAGCTGCGCCGGCGAGGCTTCACCGGGCTGATCAGTGCCACCTACGTCTGGCCGGAGGAGCAGGCCCCCATCCTCGCCGCCGGAGCGGATGTCACCTACAACTATTTCTCTGGGGCGGGCGTGGGCCTGGCGGCCGATACCTTTGAGGCGCTTGCGCCGGACGTTGAATCCCGGCTCAATAAGCGGCCGCGACCAACCGCCCCAGCCAAACCGATCGACTCATGACCATAGCGCTCACCGCCGTCCTTAACGACGCGGACATCCTCCCGGCCTACCGGGGCACGCCGATTGGCGACCTGCTTCGATACCAGAACCTGGGCGCCGCCGCCCGGAAGTACGCACGGCCGGCAATACTGATCGCCACCTGCCTCGAGCAGACCGCAGACCTGCGGGTGCCGGAGGGTTTTGCGATCTCACTGCACACCGCCGCCGCCAGTCTCAAGCGAGACCCCTTCAAGGTGTCCTGGGCTATTGGCGTGGCTGGCGTGTCCGCCATTGCCATCGTTGGCCACGACGACTGCCGGCTCGTGGAGCTGCGCAGTCTCAGGGAGCAGTTCGTGGTCCAGATGATCGAGGCGGCGGGCTGGGAACGACCGGCGGCCGAACAACACTTCGATCACTGGAGCGACCTTTTCGCGGTCGAAAATCCGGTGGCGTTCGTGGCGGCCGAAGCCGCGCGACTGCAGAGCCGCTATCCAAAGATCCTCGTGGCCCCCCTGCTCTACCAGTCGGCCACCGGCACCCTGCAACAGGTGGTGTCACAAATGGTGGTGGAGTAGCCATGCACAGGATCCTGCCAGTCATCGTCCTGCTAATGCTGGCCGGCTGCAGCTCGCCCGCGCCCCCGGTGGAGTTGCTGATCCCCGTCAATGCCAGGTGCACGACCTGCGAAGACTTCATCCGCTGCGATGGCGGTTCTGCCAATGCGGCCGTCTACGACGCGTCCTTCGACATCTACCGGCTGGAGCCCAAGGGCACCCTGGCCCAGCTGGCCACCGTCTGGGAGTTCCTGATTCAGCTCTTCTACACGCGGACGGAGGATCTCCGCCCGTTGTCCATCTACGCGCAACGCCGGGGCGAGACGGAGGCATTCAAACGCTCGACCATCAGTAACGCCGAGGCACGCATCGATCTGGTCCAGCACAGGATTCACCTGCCCGAAGGGTGGATTGATCAGGTCACCGGCGAGCGGCACGGTAAGGGTGACGCACTTCGGGGCTTCTGCCGGGTGCTGGCCCCGGCCGATGGCCGGGAATTGCTGGAACTGTTCGCAGAACCGACCACAGGAGCCAACCCGTGAGTACTGTTGCCGAGTTTCGGATGGCGCCAGCACGGATGCTGGGGATTTCCCTCGTGCTCCTGCTCCGCTACCTGATGGCCTTGTTCTTTCTCGGGTCCAGCTACAACAAGATCAGCATGGGCTGGCTCTGGTCGGACTATGCCAGGGGCGTGTTCGAGTCCCGGCTGGCCGAACTCGACCCGACCACTTTCAGTGCGCAGTTCCTCAGCCAGTTCGCCATCCCCTGGTACCCGCTGATTGCCTGGGTTGTGACCCTCTCCGTGGTCACGGTCACCATCAGTCTGGCGCTGGGTCTGGCGACGCGCTTTGGCGGTGCCCTCGCCGTGTGGCTGATGCTCATGTTTGCCATCGGTGGCTACTACGACGCGTCGCTGATCCCGCTGTGGCTGATCGCAGCACTGTTCGTCATTTTCCCGACGGGTCGGTGGTTTGGCCTGGACCGCCGGTTGCACGAGCGCCACCCCGCCAGCCTCTGGTTCCGCTAGGAGGGGCGAAGGCACGCCATGAACAGACTTCTCTTCGCGTTCCTGCTCATCACGCTGGTCAGCGCCTGCGCCACCAGCCCCACTGGCCGGAGCCAGCTGATGCTGGTCTCCGAGCAGCAGGCCATCTCGCAGTCCAGGCAGGCGTACCTGCAAACCATGGGCAAGCTGAGTGCCGAGGGCAAGCTGGTCACTGACCCGAAGCTTCTCAAGCGCGTGGACACCATCACCGGGCGACTTATCGCCCAGGCGATCCTCATGCGGCCTGCCACCCAGAGCTGGGAATGGAGCGTGGAGGTCATCGATGACCCGAAGGCGGTGAATGCCTGGTGCATGGCGGGCGGCCGCATGGCGCTCTACACCGGGCTCATCCAGAAGATCGATCCGACGGACGACGAGCTCGCCCAGGTGATGGGTCACGAGATCAGCCATGCGCTGGCGAATCACACCGCCGAACGGATGTCGGTGGCGATGGCCAGCCAGCTGGGTGCCATGGCGGTTGGCATCGCCTCGGATTCTGCCGGCGGGATGGCCGCCGCGCAGGGAGCGGCGATCGTTGCCATCACGCTACCCAACAGCCGTGTATCGGAAACCGAAGCAGACCGCATCGGCATCGAACTGGCAGCCAAGGCCGGCTATGACCCGAGGGCTGCCTCCACGCTCTGGCAGAAAATGGCGAAAGCCGGCGGCGGCGGGCCGCCCC
>CAYMKJ010000236.1:0-6287 GCA_964391025.1 uncultured Chromatiaceae bacterium | reverse complement strand
CTTCGGGGGATCGATCATGAGCGCAGTCACCATTTCCTCGAAATTCCAGGTGGTCATCCCTCGCGCCGTCCGAGAGAGCCTTGGATTAGCCGCCGGGCAAAAGGTCGAGGTGATCGCCCTGGATGGGCGTATTGAACTGATACCAGTACGACCGGCGAGGAAGTTACGCGGAGTTCTGCGCGGGATTGATGCCACCGTTGAGCGCGAACCAGACCGCCATTGCAACTGGCCGCGACGTGCGGTGTTCCTGAAACCCGCTCGCTAGACTCTCCGCCTCATGCGGAGCCCTGCCAAATTTCGCCCGAGCCGGTCTGTTCCCGGTTACCGTCTGCTGCTGCGCCTGTGGGAGATGGGCTGCCAGGCCGCGCTTGCCCGCTTTCGGCGCCGGCTGGCGGAAGGGCCTGACGTCAACGCCGCTACGCTCCGCCGGATCCTGCAACGCAATGCCCCGAGTGAGATCGGTCGGCGCCACGGCTTTGCCAGACTGGCCCGTGCCAGCGACGTCGAAGCAGCTTATGCCGGCGCCCTGCCGGTCGCCACCTACGACGATTTTCGCGAGCCCTTCGAGCGCATGGCGAACGGCGCAGCCGACGTCCTGTTTCCAGGCCACCCACACATGTTTGTCAGCACATCGGGCACGACCGGCGATCCCAAGCTCTTTCCAGTCACCTCGCGGCAGCAGAATGCGGCGCTCCTGTTCATCGCCCTGCTGACCCCCGCGGCCCGGGCGGCGTGCACGCCGGGCCTTGGCTTCCGTCAGCCGACGGCCACGCTGATGGTGGCGAGTCGGCCCGGGCGGCAGACCGCCGCCGGCATTCCGGTGGGTAATCCGAGCGGCGCCGGCATCCGCCGGATCCTCAAGCTTGCGCCGCCGTTCTGGGTCTTTCCCGCCGAAGTGCTGACCGTGCAGGACTACCCGACGGCGCTCTACCTGCACGCCCTGTTCGCGCTACGGGCCCCCGATCTCGGCTGCATAGAAGCCATCTACTGCAGTCACATCGTGAGCTGGATGGGCCTGATCGAGCGGCGGGGCGCTGAACTCGTGCGCGATATCGCCGGCGGAGGGCTTGCCAGCGACCTGGTACTGACCGCAACAGAGCGCGCGACCCTGACCGGGCTGCTGCCACCGGCGCCAGAGCGGGCCCGGTTCGTGGAGCAGGAGCTGGCCCGGGATTCCGAGGGGCGCATGAGCCGGCTCTGGCCGCAACTCAAGGTCCTGAGTTCCGTGGTGAGCGGAGCGTTTGCCGTGAGCGTGCCGCGCCTCAGGACGCTGGCCGGCCCGGGCCCGGCCCTGTACACGACCTGCTTCGGCGCGACCGAAGGCATGGTGGGCATTAATCTCTGGGGCGACGCGCCGGAGCGCTACGCGCTGGCATTGGGCGCCGTGTATTTCGAGTTTCTGCCCATGAGTGAGATGGATGCATCACGCCCGCGGGCGATCGGCATCGGCGCACTGGAAAAAGGCCAGTGTTATGAAGTCCTCATTACGAACCACGCCGGCCTGTACCGCTACCGGCTCGGTGACGTGGTGCGGATCGTTGACTTCGCCGGCAACACGCCGGTCTTCGAGTTTGATCACCGGCGTGGCAACGTGGTGGACCTGGTCGGTGAGAAGACCACCGAGCAGCACTTCCGCAGCGCCTTCTCGCAACTGGCACGGGAGCAGCTCGGTGGCGAGGCCGGGCTGACGGACTTCACGATCTGGCCCGAGATTGGCACGCTGCCCTATCGCTACGTGGCTTATGCGGAGCTGGCGGCCCCGGCGACCGGAGCGAACGTCGTGCAACTCGCGACGCGACTGGATGCTTTGCTGGCGGTCGAGAACCTGTCGTACGCGACGTTGGGCCGCGCTAACGGGCGACTGGATTCCGTGGACCTGCGTCTGGTCAGGCCGGGAACCTTCGAGCAGCTGCTTGCACTTCAGAGGGATCAGGCAGCTGGCATCAACGCGAACCAGATCAAAGTGCCGAAGCTACTGCGCAATGCGGACCAGCGCCGGCTGCTGGATCTCGAAACGGTTCCCGCCGAATAACCCGACTAAATCGTTGCTTTCGCCAGTGCTACGGGGTCCCAGACCACCCAGGCTGATAACGGTAGCCGACTGGCAGGTTCGGGACCGAGTCTGATCGGTGGCCGATCGCGGCGCCGGCTGGCGCAGCGCCGCGGTGTCGGTTTGCTGCCCTGAGAGTCCTCGGCAGACAGGGCTTTGTTCGGCTCATACTCGAGCGGCGCGCCTATTACGGCAGCTCGCAATTTGCAGGAGTGATCGGAGGCGTACAGAAAACTCCCCCCTCCGTGATGGTCTGGTTGCCGCCCTTCTCGGTTGCCAGGACCTCGAACTCATAAATTCTGTTCGGTTCGAGGTACTGCTTCGGCACCAGCATGCTCGTTTCATTCTTCGAGACGTCAGCGTCGAACGCGGTCTTCAATTTTCCCGGTGGCAATACTGGGACGGTAACGTCTACTGCGAGAACGTGGTAGCCCACGATCTCGACCGGTCCGAGACCAGAGAGGAGAGGGCCAGTCACTTTCTTCCACTTTATGAGGAGCGGCGCGTCGTGGGGGACCACGTCGCCGTCATCCGGCGCAGTGATTTCAGGGCCGGCTGGGATCCTGTGCGTGAGCTTCGCTTCGCCTTCAAATTCCACTCCTCCGCTCTGGCCCTCGAATTCGTAGGTCCCGGCGGGCCAGGCTGCGAAAAGTTCGCCCAGTGGGATCGCGTCGGTGGAAAGCTCGCAGCCGAGTCCAAGCTCCAGGTCGATGATTGGCGGCTCTACGCGTTCCTGGAAGGCTTCGGTAATGTCGTGGGTGCGGTCCATGCCGTCTACCGCCCGGAAACTGAAGACGACCTGGTCGTTAGGATCTTCGACCGTGCCCTCCGTTATACCGTCCGTATCGAAGACAATCTGAATGCCCAGGTCGCAAGCCGACGCGTTCGCCTCGAAGTGGATGTTCGTCAGCTTGAACGGCTGAGGCTTGGCGGCCGTGGCTGGGTTCGCCGCCGCCAGCGCGACGCCGGCTACCGCGGCACTACAAATGATTCCGATGTGATTTTTCATGGCCTTAGCTCCTTACCTTGCCTGGATTCGCAGTCGCAATTGCTGTCTTGCTTATGACTTAGACGCTGTGCCGAATGGAATCCTTCGCGTGCACACAGCCCCACCCTGTTTGGGGGGTATCAGCCGAACGGGCGACTGCGTGGCTTAAAGAATGTTCTTCTTCACGAGCCGCTGTATATCCGCCTGCTGCCACTCCGTGAATTCCCGTCGCTCGGGCCCGCGAACGGTGCCGCCGTCCAGCAGCAGGTTCGCCGGGTGAAATGCCGTCTGCCGGTAACTCTCCGCGTAGGCCTGGAACGGCTGACGCGCCAGCACATTCGACAATCCCGTCTTCCGCCGGCAGGCGCGCAGTGCCCCCAGGTCGATCGTGGCGTAGGCCACCATGGACTCGCCGCCGGGGGCAGCCTCAGCGAGGATCTGCCCGTTGTAGTCGACCACCTTGGACATGCCGGTGGTGGACTGCGCCGGGATCGGGATATGGGTCAACGCTGCGGAATTTGCCGATACCACATAGGCGATGTTCTCCGCAGCCCGGGCCCGGCGGCCGAGTTCCTTTGGTGAGACCGATGGGCTGCCGACCTCGCTGGAGGGGTGGATGAAGACCTCCGCACCGCGCATGGCCGCCATCCGGGCGATCTCCGGGTACTGGATCTCTTCCGAAGCGATGGCTGCCAGGCGCCCGATCGGCGTGTCGGCCACCGGGAACACCCCGTCCAGGCCGTAGATTTCCAGGTACCGGTCCCAGACATCGTAGGGCGTCGGGGCCGAGAGAGAAATCATCCGGCGGTAGCGCAGGACGGTTTCCCGGCTGGGCGCGATGATGAAACAGGTCTGGAAATACAGTTCCGGGAAGTGCGGGTCCACTTCGTAGGCATTGCCCCCCAGATAGACGTCTGCCTTTGCCGCGATGTCCGCCAGCGCCTGGTATTCCGGGCCGTCGATCGCCAGGGCGGCCTTGTCCCTCCAGACCGGGATGGACTCGCCCATCGGGAAGCCGGTGAGGAAGTACTCCGGGAGCACCACCAGCCTGACGTCGATGCCGCTGAACTGCCGGATAAACCCCTTGCTCGCCCCGACGGAGGCCGCGACCCGGGCCAGATTCTGGGCCATGCGTTCCCCGGCTGCTGCCCGGTCACGGCAGTCGTTGACGCAGGCGGTCGCGAACTGGAGGGCGAGGGCGGCGTAGCGTTCGGGGGGAGGCAGTTCTGGGGCTGGCATGCTCATTTCGCCGCATTGTTTCACTTAAGGACGGGGCTCCGTCAACTGACGATTTGCCGCGGGGAACGCCTATGTATAATCCCTTCGGCTTTTGGGGTGCGGGCTCGACCCGATGAATTTCTGAGCAAGAAGAACAAGAGAAGCATGCAGCCGACCAATACCAGGGACCCTGATTACTTTCACAAGGTGGTGGATTGCCAGTGGGCCTGCCCGGCGCACACCGATGTGCCCGGGTACATCCGGCTGATCGCCCAGGGCCAGTACACTGAAGCCTTCCTGCTGAACCGGGAGTCGAACGTCTTCCCGGGCATTCTCGGTCGCGTGTGCGACCGGCCCTGCGAGCCAGCCTGCCGCCGGGGGCGCGTGGAAGACAAGCCGGTAGCGATCTGCCGCCTTAAGCGCGTGGCCGCCGACCTGGCGGACGACTACTCTGACCGGCTACCCAGGGCCCCTGCGAAGAAGAATGGCAAGCGCGTGGCCTGCGTGGGCGCGGGGCCCGCGTCACTGACGGTTGCCAACGACCTGATTCCTCTCGGCTATGAGGTGGTGATTTTCGAGGGCCTGCAGGTGCCGGGCGGGCTGATGCGCTCGAACATCCCGTCGTTCCGCCTGCCGGCCGAAGTGCTCGACCGGGAAATTGACGACATCGTTGGCATGGGCGCGCAGCTCAAGCTCGGCCACCGCATCGCCAGCATGAAGCAGTTGCTCACCGAAGGCTTCGACGCCATTTTCGTTGGCACCGGGGCGCCCAAGGGCAAGGAGCTCAAGCTTCCCGGCCGATTCGACGACGCGGCCCGGGTGCACATCGGCATCGACTGGCTCGAGGCCGTGGCCTTCGAGCACATCAAGACGATCGGCGAGAAGGTGTTGATCATCGGCGTGGGCAACACGGCGATGGATTGTTGCCGCACCTCGCTCCGCCTCGGCGCGAAGAGCGTGAAGGTGATGGCGCGCAAGCCCCGCCAGTTCTTCAAAGCCTCCGTCTGGGAGCTGGACGACGCCGAGGAGGAGCACGTCGAGATCGTAATTAACAGGTCGCCGAAGGCCTTCGTCACAGAGGGCGGCAAGCTCCGGGGCATGCTCTTCGACCTCATGGAGTACGACTTTGACGCGAAGGGCCGGATCACGGCCGAACGCATCGTGGGTGAGGAAATGCTTCCCGCCGACGATATCGTGGTGGCCGTCGGCCAGGAGAACGCCTTTCCCTGGGTCGAGCGCGACCTCGGCATTGAGTTCGACAAGTGGGATGTGCCGAAGATCGGCGAGAAAACCTTCGAATCCACCCGCCCTGGAGTGTTCTTCGGTGGCGACTCGGCTTTCGGTCCCAAGAACATCATCTGGGCGGTCGAGCACGGCCATCAGGCCGCGATCTCGATCCACAAGCACTGCCAGGGCGAGTCCGTGACAGACCGCCTGCCCGACGGCATGAACCTGCAAACCTCCAAGATGGGCATGCACGAGTGGGCCTACAGCAACAATTACAGCAACGCCGAGCGCCGGCTGATGCCCCATGTGGGACTCAAGGAGCGCTTTCAAAAGCTGAATATCGAGGTTGAGCTGGGCTTCACGGCGGAGCAGTTTGCTGCAGAGGTGGAGCGCTGCCTGAACTGCGACGTGCAGACGGTGTTCGTCGACAAGCTGTGCATCGAGTGCGACGCGTGCATCGATGTCTGCCCGGTCGACTGCCTCACCATGACGCCGGTGGGCACGGAGGCCGAGCTGCGTGGCCGGCTGACGGCCCCGGCGCCGAACGTCACCCAGGATCTCTTCGTGTCCGGCCCGCTGCCGCAGACCGGTCGTGTCATGGTCAAGGACGAGGACCTGTGTGTGCACTGCGGCCTGTGTGCCGAGCGCTGCCCCACCGCGGCGTGGGACATGCAGAAATTCACGCTCCTGCACCCGAAGGCCATCGATGAGGCCAACCAGCCGGCACCCGACAAGCGCCAGTACGGCACCTGAAGTACGGCACCTGACCACCAACCAGACGGCAGCCCCGATGAGCATCGCCAG
>CAYMKJ010000235.1:0-3733 GCA_964391025.1 uncultured Chromatiaceae bacterium | reverse complement strand
TAGCAATCAACTGTTCCGACTTCGCCGTCAGCGCCGCATCTCCCGCGGACAAACTCAGCGCCTTGCGACCCATGCCTTCTGCCTGGGCAAAGTCGCCTTCCTTGAGCCGGATGTTGCCCAGTTCCAGCCACAGCAGCGGCTGTCGGGGTTCGATGCGCAGCGCGCGCTCGATGGAGGCGGCCGCCTGCTCGTAGTTACCGGCCGCCTGATGCGCGCGGCTCTGGGTCAGCAGGGTCTGGGTGGCGGCGCTGGCGGGCGGGGCGGTGCGGGCCGGCGGCAATGGCGGCGCGACACTGCCCGGTGGTCCCGGCGGCGCTTCCGGAACGGGGAGGATGACAGCTCCGGCGGTTGGCGGCCCCGGGGTGGCGGGTACGGGTGTGCGCGCTGCCGGTTCCTGCTTGCCGAAGTCCGGGGGAACGCAGCCCGACACCAGAAGCAACGCGCCGAGGAGCGCGCCGCCGACCCGGACTCTCAGTTCAACAGCCCCCGCAACCATTCAACGCCCCGTTCCGCGATGCCATCCAGGTTATCCAGCCCCAGGCCGCACATCGGATTGGGTGGCAGGACCGTGCCGACGGGCAGGGGCAGGGTAACCGGGTCCCCGCAGCCCGCGCCCGCCATCATGCCAGTGGCGAAATCGAAAGGCACATCCTGCAGTCCCTCCGCTGGCATCGGCTCGTAGCCTGCATCGCCAAAGCCGGCAACCAGCCGTGCCCAGACCGGCAGGGCACCCGAGGCACCGGTGAGGCCCGTCGGTGAGT
This sequence comes from uncultured Chromatiaceae bacterium, assembly GCA_964391025.1. Classification (GTDB taxonomy): domain Bacteria; phylum Pseudomonadota; class Gammaproteobacteria; order Steroidobacterales; genus SHZI01. The sequence goes on along the minus strand of CAYMKJ010000235.1, from coordinate 2,972 downwards.
TGTCGTCGGCACCCACCCAGACCACAGTCACATGATCGTTCGTGAACCCGGCGAACCAGCTGTCCCGCAGATCGTCCGAGGTGCCCGTCTTGCCGGCCACGACGAGGTCCGGCGGCAGCCAGGTGTGTGCCCCGCGCGCCGTGCCCCGCGCCACGACCTGGATGAGGCTCGCGTTCAGCGCCTGGACCGCGGCCGGGTCCGCCACGCGACTGATCTTCAGCTGGTAGCGCTCCAGCGGTTTGCCGTCCGCGTCGAGCACGGCCCGCACGGCCTTGAGCGGTGCCCGGAAGCCCCCGTTGGCCAGGCTGTTATAGATCTGGGCCACTTCGATGGGCGACAGCGCCACGGAACCGAGCAGCAGTGACGGCAATGGCGGGGGCGCGCTCTCGAGCCCGAGGCCCTTTAACAGGGTTGCCACACGCTTCGGCCCCACGTCCATCCCGAGTCGCACGGTCGGCGTGTTCAGCGATTCGGCCAGCGCCCGCACTGCGGGCACCGGACCCCTGTACTGGCGATCGTAGTTCTGGGGCTGCCAGGTCTTGCCCGTGTCCAGCCTGACGATCAGTGGCGCGTCCTCGAGCACGGTCGCCGCGGTGTACCGGCCGGACTCGAAGCCCGCCAGGTAGACCACCGGCTTCACCAGGGAACCGATGGGCCGCTTCGCGTCGAGGGCCCTGTTGAAGCCCTGCAGTCGCGCGTTGCGCCCGCCGACGATGGCCACCACATCGGGGGTCTGGGCGCCGGTGACGATGATCGCGCCATCCAGCGGGCTCGACGTCTTCTTCCGGCGAGTGCGCTCCAGCTCTGCGAGACCCTCCGCCAGGCGCAGCTCGGCGAGTGCCTGAATGCGCGGGTCGAGCGTGGTCATGATCCGCAGGCCCGCGTTCTGCAGGTCCTCTTCCTGGTAGTCCGCGCGCAGTTCGCGGCGGACCAGGTCCATGAAGGTCGGGTTGTAGCTGGCAAAGCTGCTGGCGGTGCCCCGGACCCCGAGGTCCCGGCCCTTCGCGCGGCCAGCTTCCTCCGCGTCGATCACGCCGAACTCCGCCATCAGGGCGAGCACCCTGTTACGCCGTTCCCGCGCCCGCTCCGGGTGGCGTCGCGGGTCGTAATAGGACGGGCCCCGCACCACCGCGATCAGCAGCGCAATGTCCTGGGACTGGAGCTCGGACAGGGGTCTGCCGAAGTAGAACTGGCTGGCAAGGCCAAAGCCGTGGATCGCCCGCTCGCCCGCCTGCCCCAGATAGATCTCGTTGACGTAGGCGTTGAGAATGTCCGGCTTTTCGAAGTGCAGCTCCAGCAACACGGACATGAGCGCTTCGCGAAGTTTCCGGGTGAGCGTCCGGCGGTTGTCGAGGAAGTAGCTGCGGACCAGCTGCTGGGTCAGCGTGCTCCCGCCCTGCTCGATACCGCCGGCGCGGACGTTGGCCCACATCGCCCGGGCGATGGCCCGGAGGGACACGCCACCGTGCTGGTCGAAGTCCCGGTCTTCGACCACTTTGAGACCGTCCAGGAGGATCGCCGGAACGTCGTCCGGGCTGAGCGCGATGCGGTCCTCGCCGTGGGTCGTGAAAACGTGCCCGATGAAGGGCGGGTCGAGCCGCAGAAGGGGCAGTGCCTGCCCGCTGCTATCCGCAAGGGCCGCCACCGTGCCGCCGTTGAAGCGGATCGTGACTTGCCGGGACGGTTCCGCGCCATCCCAGAACTGGAAGGGGCGGGTGAACACTGCGATGCGCTGCGGGGCCCGGCTGAACGTGCCCTGGGTTTTTGTTGCCTTGCTGCCGGTATAGCCGAGTGCCGTCAGTTCCCGCTGCAGGTCGTCCGGGGTCAGGCGGAGGCCGGCGTAGATCTCGAGGGGCCGGGCGTAGACCTGAGCGGGCAGGTCCCAGCGCCGGCCTTCGAACTGCCGCACGATCTGCCGGTCGAGGAGGGTGATGTAGGCGGCGAGGACGATGAAGAGTGCGCCGGCGGCAATGCCGAGCCCGACCAGCACACGTCTCGAGAGGTACTGGCGCAACCCGCGCCGGGACTTGCGTGGCAAACGCCGTTATCCATTCCGGGAAGGGCGGAATGGTAGCACTGGGCCCTGAACGAACGCTGTAGGAGCGCCTTTAGGCGCGACAAAAAGCCGGGTCGCGCCTAAAGGCGCTCCTACGGGGCAGCAAACTCCAAGAGCTCGATGATGTTGCCGTCGGGATCCCGGCCGTAGGTCACGAAGCCCCCCTCCTGGGCCTGGGGTGGGGCATGAAAGCGCATGCCGGCCGCCCCGAGGCGAGCGTACTCGGCCTGGCTGTCACGGACCTCGAGGCAGATGTGCGTGATGCCATGGTCGCAGGCCGGGCGTTCCGGGTCGCCGGGTTTTGGCGTCGGTGAGCTGAACTGGAAGATCTCGAGATAACTGTCGCCGAGCTTCAGCATCACGGCCCGGGCGGCGGAGTTCTGCAGACCCGTGAGCGCATCCGCCTCGGGGATGCCGGCGGGCCAGCCGAACTCCCGCACCACCGTGCAACCGAAGAGCTCCTTATAGAAGCGCACCGAGCGCTCCAGGTCCGGCGTGGAAATGGCGGCGTGATGAAAACCCTTGAGCATGGCGGGATTCTACTGGCGCCGGGCGATGAGCACACCCGTGAGCACGAGTCCCGCGCAGACCGCATCCAGCCAGCCGAGCCCTTCGCCCAGCCACAGCCAGCCGAGGCCCGCCGCCACCACGGGCTGGATCAATATCACCACGGAGGACAGCGACGCCGGCAGTTGCCCCAATGCCCAGATGATTCCGCCCTGTCCCAGGACGTGGACGAGGAGGGCCAGGCCCACTAGCACGGCCCAGCCTAAGCCCGACGCGGGCCAGAAATTTTCGCCGAAGAACAGCGCCACAGCGCCGGTGATGAGCATGGCGACAGCGGTGCTGGCCAGGGTGACCTGCAGGGCGCTGCCAGTGGTGCGCGCCCGTTCGACGGCGAGCAGGTACCCGGCAT
>CAYMKJ010000234.1:0-5743 GCA_964391025.1 uncultured Chromatiaceae bacterium | reverse complement strand
TGATTGCCCTCGACAGAACCCGGCTTATCGGCCGACTCGCTTCTGTGTTGTCGCTAACGAGTGAGCAGTGGCTTGACGCGGATCCGAAGCCCGCCGAGTCGGCGGTGTGTGGCACGCAGCTGATGGATCCCGGGCAGCCAGACAGGACCCGGAAGCCCCCCGGCAAACAGCGGGGTTTATTCATCTTATACTCTGTGACAGGAAGGCCGCCCCCGCTGCGTCGCAAGCCTGAAGGACGGCGGTGCAGAAGCGGCCAGTGCTGCGATGAACCCTGAATTGCCCTGCCGCCGTTCTAGAATAAAGATACGCCTTCGAGGAAAGCAATCGTGAAGCACGGCGGATACCTGATCACTCTGGCTGCGGTCATTCTGCTCGCGGGCTGTGGCTCGCGCGAGGATCGAGCGGCCAAGTATCTGTTCAAGGCGCAGGGCTTCTACGACTCCGGCGAATATGTGAAAGCCCGGCTCGAGGCGCAGAACGCTGCCCAGGTTGAACCCAGGAACGCCAAGGCCCGCTACCTGCTGGCGCTCGTGGCGGAGAAGGAAGAAGACTACAAAGCAATGTTCGGTCACCTGCTCGTGGCCGTGAGCTCAGACCCGAAGAATGTCGAGGCGCGGCTCAAGATCGGTACGCTCTACTTCCTCGGGCAGGCTTGGGGCCAGGCTGCGGAGCAGGCGACTGAACTCATGAAACTGGCGCCGAACGACGCGCGAGTCCACCTGCTGCGGGCCCGTGTGCTGATCCAGAAGGGCGACAGCGTGGCCGGCCAGGCCGAGATTGCCGCGGCGCTGAAACGCGACCCCGACTACACGGACGCGATTCTGCTGCAGGCGGCTGCCGAGAGTGTGGAAAATCTGGACACCGGACTGCTGACGCTCGACACCGCCATCGCCCGGCTCGAAGCCGAAAAGGGCCTCCCGTTGCGCGAACTGCGGGCGCTCCTGCTGTCCCAGGGTAATCGGCAGACCGAACTGGAGCAGGCGTTGCAGGCGCTGGTTAAGGATTATCCCAAGGAGAAGTCCTACCAGTTCCAGCTCGCGCAGTTCTATGCGAACCAGGGCCGGGTTGACGAGGCCGACAAGCTGCTTCGAACCCTGACTGAACTGGACCCGAAAGACGTCGAGATGCGCCTTGGTTACTTCGACTTTCTGGCCTCCCAGAAGGATGCCGACAAGGCCGAAGCAACCCTGCAGGCCTTCATCGAGAACGATCCCGAGTCAGACGCGCTGCGGCTCGCTCTGGGTCAGTTCCTCGAAGCGCGCGGACGTCCGGGCGACGCCAGGTCTACCTACCTCGTGCTCGCCGGGCGCAGCCCGAAAGGTGTCGAGGGGCTGAACGCGCGGAACCGGCTCGCGGCGCTGGAGATCCGGCGTGGAGAATTAGAGGTGGGTCGGGCCATTATTGACAAGATCCTGGTCGATGCGCCCGAGAATGCCAACGCCCTGTTGTACCGGGGCGCCCTGCGTTTCACGGAACAGCAGTTCGACGGTACGATCGCCGACCTCCGGCTCGTGCTGCGCAAGGAGCCCGAGAATAACAAGGCGCTGCTGTTGCTCGCGCAGGCGTATATCCAGCTCGGAGATGACGGACTCGCAAAGGACACATACCGCCGGCTGCTGGAGGTGAATCCGAAGGCGGCCGATGGCCTGAGGCGGCTCGCCGCGCTGGAAGCCAACTCGAAGAATTACGAGGAAGCGATAGCGCTGTTCCGGAAGGCACTCGCGATCAACCCCGATGACATCGTGACGTCAGGCCGGCTCGTCGAAACGCTGTTGGCCCAGGGCCAGAAGGACCAGGCGGAGGTGGAAGCCCGACGCCTGGTGGCGCTGCCGAATCAGGTAGGCGTCGGCGACTACTCGCTTGGACGGGTACTTGCCGAGAAGAAGGAGTTTGCCGCCGCCGCGGAGTCGTTCCGGAAATCGTTAGCCACCCGTCCGGACGATCCACTGCCACTCGAAGCTCTCGTGCGCGCGTTAAATGCCCAGGGCAGGCCTAACGACGCTATCGCCCTGCTCAATCAGCGGGTCGGCGATGATGAAAAGGGGTTGTTCGCCAAGTTCCTTTTGGGCGCCATTTACAGTGATCAGAACGACTCGGCGAATGCCAGGAAGTACCTTGAAGAAGTCGTCAAGGGCAAGCCCGAAACTATCGCGGCCTGGGCAGCGCTGGCGGGCCTCTACAGCAAGGATCGCGATGGGCGGATCCGTGTGCTCGAGCGCGGCCGGAAAGCCAACCCGGGCAGAATAGAGCTCAGCATGCCGCTGGCGACGGACCTCGAGCAGGCGGGTCAAATTGACGAGGCCATTGCCGTCTACGAAGAAATTTTGAAGGCAAATCCGGGACTCGAGATCGCCATGAACAACCTTGCCTCGTTGCTGCTGGACGGACGCAGCGACCCGGTGAGCATAGCGCGGGCCCTCGAACTCGCGAAGGGGTTTTCCCAGAGCGACAATCCGGCGATGCTGGACACGCTGGGCTGGGCCCAGTACCGGTCCGGCCAGGAACGAGAGGCCGTGAGCGTGCTCCAGCGCGTCGTCGCTACTGCCGGGCAGTTTCCCGTGTTCCGCTATCATCTCGGCATGGCTTATTTCGCGGTCGGGAATCAGGTGGCCGCGAAGGCGGAACTCACCCAGGCGGTGGGTAGCGCCGAGGGCGACTACCCCGGAATCGACGAGGCGCGGCGGACGCTCAAGAAGCTGGAAGCTCCAGTGCCAACCAGGACCACCCCGAAAAAGTCTCGGGATCCGGGTTGAGGCCCGTTCATGGCTCCAGCTTGAGCTCGCTGGCCTTGTGGCCGGCAATCGCCGCGTCGCTGAACCACCAGTACCGCGGTTCCCCACTCAGCCACGCGCCCGTCTGATCCTTCAGATGCGGATCGAACTGCCGCCCACTCGCGCCCCCGATCAACACTGCCCATAACTTGTCCGGATCACCCAGGTCCGCGACCAGCCGCAGGGACGCGATGCTCGTGGCGTCGTAGGGCTTGTCGAACTTGAAGGTGCCGCGGTTGAGTGTCTCGCCGGAGCCTTCCTTGGGGTGGGTGCCGCCGCCGAGAAGGCCTGCGGCGGCTCTGCCGGGGATCAGCGGGCTGAAGAATGTCACGGTATGGACCTTGCCCCACTCCCAGCGGCGGGCATCGTCGCCCAGCAGCGGTTTCAGTTCTGCGAGGGTATCCAGCGCGGCGAGGTGGAGGAGGTCGTCGCGAGTCTCGCGCGCGGCAGTGCGCTGATCGTCGAACCAGGCGGTGGCCGGATCGTCCAGCATCAGGGCCAGGCGCTCGTGCCACAGGTAGTAGCTGCCGAGGAAGCGCTCGCTGAGCGCAGGGCCAAGGTCGTCCTCGAAAACGCGCTGGGCGAAGTGGCGGTAGACGGACTGGAAGATTGCCGGGGCGGCGGCGGCCGGGTCGTCCACGTGATTCCAGCCGGCGAGCAGGTCGCCCAGTTCGCGCGTATCGGCCTGGGCCTTCAGGGCCACGCTGATCAGCGGGGCGATCCTCACGGCCATCAGGTTCTTCGTGTCCCGCATAAAGCTCCAGTGGTCCGCAGCCGAGAGTTTTTCCGGGCCATCCAGCAGTTCCAGCATCCGCCGGTAGCGCCAGGATGCTGCGAAGTAGGTGGAATAGGGCGTCGCGTAGTTGCCCGGCACCGTCCGGTGATTCGCGTTGCCGACCCAGCCCCGCGCGGGATTCACCTGTCCCGGCATCTGTTCCCAGGGGATGAAGCCGTTCCAGGCGTCCGTCCCGTCCGTGACCGGCACGGGCTGCGAGCCGTCGCCGCGCAGGCGTACCGGCACCTTGCCACCCGTGGCATGCCCGATGTTGCCGGCCGTATCCGCGATGACGTAGTTGAAGGGCGAGGTGCTCAGGCCGAGTGCCCGGCGTGCCTCGTCCACGGACCGCGCCGTAAACAGCGCCCAGGCGCCGGTATCCGCCACCATGGCTTCCGGCGCGCTCCAGCGCAGGGAGATCAGCTTGCCAGGGGCGACACCCATGCCGTGGTCCGAGATGACGGGCCCCCGGTGCGTCAGGCGGATACGGAGCGGCATCTCGCGAAACTGGCTGGAGCCTGGGCGCTCCCGGATGCGGAGCGTCTCCTCGATGATCTCGAAGGGATAGGACTGATCGCCTTCCAGATAGTGGCCCGGCTGCTTTGGATCCTCGGTCTCGATAAAGAGGTCGACGACGTCGGCATAGGCATTGGTCACCCCGAACGCCACGTGGCTCGTGCGCCCCACGGCGATGCCCGGTATGCCCGGACCGGCGGCGCCGACGGCGCGAAAATCCGGGGTGATGAGTCCGATCGGGTGCCAGATGCCGGGTAACGTCCGGGCATCCAGATGTGGGTCATTGACCAGCACGGGCGATCCGCTTGCAGAACGCCGGCCGCTCATCACCCACTGGTTGCTGCCGCGTTCGAGGGTCTTTGACCCGGTGCTGAACCAGGCCGGGTCGGTGCGCAGGTTGAGTGCTGCCGTTGGTATCGGAGTTGTTGCCGGCGACGGCGCGACCCCGGCGCTGCTGCCGTCATCCGGGTTGATGGTGACCTGGCGGAGCTCGGCCGCCCTGATCGGGCCGAGCCGATCGCTGAGTTCTTGTGCAATGAGTTCCGCCTGCAGATTTACCGCGCTCTGCCAGCTCAGGAAGTACTCCAGCGTCATCACGTCGGCCAGGGTCCAGGGTTCGGGCTTGAAGCCGAGCAGCGCGAAGCCAAACTGCTGTTCATGAGCCTGGCTCGCGCTATAGGCATTGACCCCCTCCAGGTAGAGCTCGAAAAAACGCCGGTCGGCGGGCGCCAGCATGGCCGCCTGCCGGCGGCCGTGCCGGGCCGTGCCTGCGAGCCGCAACTCGATGTCGGTCTTCAACGCGGACTCGCCCACCAGCTCCGTCAGCCGGCCGCTCGACAGGTAGCGTTCGAATTCGAGCTGAAAGCCCCGATCCTGGGCGGTGATCCAGCCCTGGGCGCGAAGCGCGTCGTCGAGGGACTCGGCGTAGATGTAGGGGATGCCCTGATCGTCCCGGATCACCCGCACGGCAGCCGAGAGAATCGGCAACCGGAGCGTTCCGTCTCTCTGATAGCGGTCAACGAAGCGGGTGGCAACAGCCGCCGCCACGATCGCGAGTGCCACCAGCCAGACGCCGCCAACCAGGATCTTGCGCATCAGGTGTTCCGCCCCGGAAAGGACATTGCCGACGACGATGATAGGGCCTGGTTCGGAACCATGAGCTGCCTTTGACAGGCTCATGGGCCAGGCGTAGGTTCAGCATCCCGACATCCGTCGGGATACCACTTTGGGGGAGAAGCGGCGATGAGAATACTAAGAAGCGTACTGATCGGACTGGCGTTCGCGGGGATAGCGGCCACCGCGCTGGCGGATGACGGGCGGGTCTACCAGGAGGGCCCGGTCGTCGATGTCTCCTACATCAGGACCAAGCCGGGCAAGTTCGACGACTACATGAAGTTCCTGGCCACCACCTACAGGACGCTGATGGAAGCGAACAAGAAGGCAGGACTGATTCTCGACTACGGGATCTACTCGGCGACGCCGCGCTCGCCTCAGGATCCGGATCTGCTGCTGACGACCACCTATCCGAACATGGCGGCGTTCGACCGAACCGAAGAGGCAGACGCCATCGCGGTGAAGACGGTCGGCTCCATGGCCGCCCAGAGTCAGGCGGCTATCGACCGGGAAGCCCTGCGTGAGGTGTTGGGCAGCGAACTGGTGCGGGAGCTCGTCCTCAAGTAGC
>CAYMKJ010000233.1:0-1920 GCA_964391025.1 uncultured Chromatiaceae bacterium | reverse complement strand
TGCTGGCTGCTGGCGCGCCGCGCGCAGCCGGTCAGACCTACTGGATTGCGGACCGGCGGCCCTACTCCATGAACGAGATTGTCGACACCATCGAGCGCCTGCTGGAAACGGAGTTTGGCCAGCGCTGCGCGCACCGGCGGCTGCGCCTGCCGGGGATCGCCAGCGACATCGCCTGGTGTGGCGACTGGCTGATCCAGAAGCTGGGAGCCTACGAGCAAAAGCTCCACGTGCTGTCGGAAATGAACAAGACCATCGCCTGCTCGATCGACAAGGCGGTCCGGGAGCTGGGCTATGACCCGCAGATCAGCCTGGAGGAGGGCATGCGCCGGAGTCTGGCGGAAGCGTTTAACTGACGAAAATTGGTCTGGCCGGATAACCAGGCTGGATGGCTCGTTGAGCCTCGTCAGGTTCTCTCCCGCCATATCAGGGGATCGCGACGTGCGTGGAACACGGAGAGCACGACAAGCCGGTCCCCTCGCGCGCGAAAAAAGATCGAGTATGGGAATCGCCGTACCCGAACACATTGCACGTCCGAGAGCATCCGGGGAAAGCGCTGGGGTGTGTCGCAAGCCTGCTGCAACGCCCGTTCGATCTCTGCCACGAACTCGACCCCAAGGCCGGAACGTTGCGCCTCATACCAACCGGCCGCCTCGTCGTACTCCAGACGCGCAGCGGCCCGAAAGAACGGCCTGAGGGTCACTTCCCGAGACGGGAGAGTGTCGAAACCTTGATCTGCTCCCAGGGCGTCACGTCACCCGGATGAGCATCGTCCTCCTCCATTCGCTTCTGCAACTCAGCGCGCTGGGACCCAGTCAACGGCACTGCCGCGCTGTCAGCGGCGATGCTGTCCCATATCTGTTCCACCAACGCCAAGCGCTCCTCGACCGGGAGGCGGTCAATACCAAGGGATTTGATCGAAGCATTCATCTGGCACGCCTCCGAGAGAAGCAGTGTCAATCTAACAGAGGAGTTCCGTTGCGGGTAGTGCAGACATAACGCCTGCGACAACTCGGCGCCGGGGCTGCCCGAGTTGCCTACAGGAACGCCTTCGCCAGCCGGAGTATTCCCTGCCTGACGCCGCGCCGGTGATGACTGCCGGTGGTCGCGGCCAGCACCTCGTCCCGATGGGTCCGATACCAGTCGTAGCTCTGGGCCAGCATCTCGTCATTTGAATATTTCGGCTGCCAGCCCAGCTGGCTCCTGGCCTTGGAAATATCGAAATACATGGAGCGCCCGTACATCAGGGCGTGATAGGGGCCGAGCGGTGAGAGTCCCAGGGCGCTCGAGAGCTGCATGGCCCAGACCGCGGGGGCCATCGGCACACCGCGGACCTTCGACCCGGTGCCCGCGTGCCGGCACAGCGTCTCGAGCGCGTCGCGCATCGAGCCGAAGCGCTCGGCGCCGCAGTTGTAGGTTTCCGGCCCCGGCCGTTCGCCGGCCAGAATGCAGGCGTCGGCCAGATCGTCCGCGTGGACGAACTGATAGATGTTGTCGCCCCTGCCGAGCACTGGCACATTCGCGCCCTCGAAAAGCCACTCGAAGAGAATCTGGAAGATCCCGAGACGCCCGTGCCCCAGGATCGTCCGCGGCCGGACAATCGAAATGTCCAGGCCCGTCCTGACGTAGCCGGCGCAGATGCGCTCGGCCTCGGCCTTCGCCCGGCCGTAGGCCTCGCCCGGCGCCAGCGGCGTTTGTTCCGTCACCGGATTGTGTTTTGGTGAGCCGAAAACGGCGGACGATGAGGTGTAGACGACCTTCTTCACGCCCGCAGCCTGCGCGGCCTTCAGCAGCAACTCCGTGCCGGTGATGTTCACCGATTCGAAGAGGGCCCGGTCCTTGGCCAGCGGCACCTGGGCGACGTTGTGGTGCACGATCCGGATGCCTTCGCAGGCCTGGCGTATCGCGGCGTAGTTACGGATG
>CAYMKJ010000232.1:0-2334 GCA_964391025.1 uncultured Chromatiaceae bacterium | reverse complement strand
GCCGAAGACAAGGAGGTTCCCCTGCTCACAGCCATCGGCACGCTGGACGAACACTTCCAGATGTCCAATCCGATTCGTGTGCTGACGTCCGGCGTCGAGCGGGTTGCGAGTGAGACCTTCTTCGCCAGCGGCAAGTGGCGGATGGTCAACCGGGTGGGCTGGTGGCAGGACTATCAGGACGACGTGCCGGTCCTTTTCGGACACTACTGGCGCTGGGCCAGCCCGGACAGTGCCGCGCTGTACTCCCGGGGCGAGCGGGACCTGTTCGCCGGCGTCGCCCTGAACGAGTGGGCGGGTCCCCGACGCAACGCGTTCTGCGTGGACTTCTCGGTGGGCGTGCGCTATCGGGAACGCCCTCTCAAGAGCGGAAAGGCTTACCGGGGCCGCCTGGGTGCCGTCCGCTGGCCGGAGCGGGAACTGGTCTTCGACGATGGTGAACGATTGCCGCTCATAGGGTGACGCTGCGGTTCGGCGGACTCGGAGGCGTCCAGCCCACGGCGCCCGACGGGCTCAGCGACCACTCCCGGACGCAGCGTTTGCGCAGTTGGTCGAGCGGGTAGAACGTGCCGCGCCACAGGACGCCGCCCCGGGCGAGCGTGAGCAGCGTCGACCAGGCAATCACACCCGCGAGGGCCAGCGCCCCGAACGGCGCCACGAGACCTTCAAGCCCCGAGCCTCCTGACAGGCGCCGCGCCGAAGCGGCCACTGCACCAAGGGGCAGTGCGGCTGCGACCAGGGCCAGCGGGTACGTCCAGCGGGCCAGGGGAACCAGGAGGGGCAGGTAGGGCAGCAGTGTGCTTGCCAGGATCGCGAGCACCAGGAGAACTGCCACTGCGCTATGCCACTCGCAGCCGGCAAACGCGTTCTTCTCCAGGCCACGCAACGACGCGAACAGGCCGTTTTGCCAGCGCACGCTCACCATTCCGTCGGCATCGAGGCAGCCCTGCGCAACCCCAGTGCGCCTGAGCAGCAGGCCGAGCTTGAGATCGTCGGCCACCTCGAAGGCCAGGCGCTCGTGACCACCGATCCGCTCGTAGGCCTCGCGACGCACCAGGCCGAAGGCGCCCACGCCAACATAGGCCCAGGACTTCGCGACGCACAACTTCGCCGGATCGAGTTTCGCGCCGAGGGTCAGCGCAAACGTGGCCAGGAAGGCCCGCTCCAGCAAGCCGTCGGCCACAAACCTTGGCAGGGCCACGAAGTGCCCGAGACCGTGCGCGGTCGCGAAGGCGACGGAGCGCTTCAGGGCGGCGGGCTCAAACACCACATCACCGTCGGTGAACAACAGCCACGCACCGGTGGCGCGCCGCGCGCCCTGGTGCAGCGCATGGGTCTTCCCCAGCCAGCCCTCCGGGAGGGTCGCGATGTGCAGGACGGTGAGGCGCGAATCCCGGGCGGCCAGGGCGTTCAGCAATGCGCCCGTCTGATCGTCCGAGCGGTCATTGACCGCCACAATCTCCAGGTGCGGATAGTCCTGGGCGAGAAGCGACGACATCGCGGTCTCGAGGCCCATGGCCTCGTTTCGACAGGGAACGATGACGCTGACCTGAGGCCAGGTTGACGGCAGCGGGCCGGCCCACTCGCGCAAGGTCGGCAAATTCCGCCGGAAGGTGTGCAGCCGAAAAAGTAGCCAGAGGTTTAGCCCGACCAGCAGGCCCGCAACGACGCCGTAAGTGATGGACAGATTCAATTCAGTTCCTGGCGCACAAAAAAACGGCCCGCCCATTGCGGGGCGGGCCGGTAGCGTGCCTCGGAGAAAGGGCGCGAATCAGCCCGTGGAGCCCAGCGTAGAGCAGTCGACCTGCTGGGCAGCCGGCAGCTTGGAATTGCTGACCTGGCAGGCCAGGCGCTGGCCCCAGGTCTGCATCTGTTTCTTGTACTGGTCAAAGGTGATTACCTGCTTGTTGCCGCCGCGCTGGGCAACCAGCTCGAAGATCAGGGCTTTGCTGCTGACGTCGGTGAGTTCGGCCTGCAGGGTGATCCCCAGAATGTTATAGCCCTGCATCACGGACTCCATGGCATCGACACCCGCGCTGACCACGAAGCCGATCGGCGTGTAGCCAAGGACACCACGTGCCTCCTTCTCCAGGTACACGTCGGTGAATGCCGTCCGGAGAAGCAGGATATTCGGCCCCGGCGCCGTCACCACGTTGTAGCCGGCCTTCGTCAGCGCCTCGACGAGTTGCGAGCGCAGTGCTTCGGCGATCGCCGTCAGGTCCGCCGGCTTGGCGCCGGTGAAAGGCGAGTCCGCGGCAATGTGAACCTCGGGCTGGTCGACCATGACGCCCCGGGCCGCCGCCAGCAGCCGCTGGGAGTCGGCGGTGCGATAGACCA
>CAYMKJ010000231.1:0-23835 GCA_964391025.1 uncultured Chromatiaceae bacterium | reverse complement strand
GCACCAGATGTTACTCGACCAGGCGTTCGACCAGCTCGGGCGCCCCGCAGGAGCGGCGACCGCCGCGACCCGCTGGCTAACGCCACCCCTGCAGCCACTTCGCCGTATCCTTCAACTCCTGCCAGTCGATCTCCCTGAGCTTACGACTGTGCACCGCCTCGATCAGGCAACCCACCACTGTCTCCTGCTCGTCCCGGATCAGCGCCGTGACGATGAAGTGCTTGTCCTTGCGGACGGGTTTTTTGGCGGTCCACTTGCTGAGGTGGAGTTTTTCCGGGTTGAGGCGGATCATCGCTGCAAGTATGGATCAGTCGGCAAAACAGGCCTGGCTTTTCACGGCGATGACCCTCCTCGGCGTTGCCATCTTCGGCTACGCCACCGGCGTCCTGATGGGGCCCTACGTCCCGGTGCTCGGGGAACAGCTCGCCCATATCACCTGCCTGCAGCTTGCCTTCACAGGCGCGCGCGCGACGGAGGTTCTCGGCTCTTTCAGTCCGGAGCAGCGCACGGCCATCGCGCAGCTGATGTTTCCGGGCGACGTGGTTTTCGCCTGGGGCTACGGCTTTCTCCTCACAGGATTGCTGGGACTCCTGACACTCCGGCTGCCGTCAAACTGGCAACCCCTCGGCAGGGTGCTGATGTGGGCGCCGTTGCTGGCCTCGGCGTTCGACTGTCTCGAGGACCTGTTTCTCTACCGGCTCGCGGTGGCGCCGGCAGGGAGTGACCTTGGTGCGGTGCCCCTGCTGGCCGGGATTGCAGCAACACTCAAGTATCTGCACCTGTCCGCATTGGCACCCGCGTATGGCATCGCGGGCAGCATCAAGGGCATGACCCACGACCGCCGCCCTGGCGCCCTGGTGATTTACGTACTGGTGCTTGTGAATGCCGTGGCCTTCGTCGCGAAGCCGCTCCGGGAGATTCCGGCGTGCTTCTGAGGCGGTGAGGGTCGCGGCGGTCGCCGTTCCTGCGGAATTGGCGGGGGAGCGAAGCGCTTTTCGTTGAGACTGATCTTCCGGTGCGCGACGTCGGCCTCGGCTACGAGCGCCATCGCCAGATTCTTCGGTGTGTGGAACTGCTCCCAGTCCCGGGCGGCAGTGAAATCCCGCAGGCGTTGCTTCAGGTCGTACGGTTCGTTCATATCGACATCCTACATGGGGCGCCATTTCCCGTAGAAATCCGTGGATTTGCCTCTGGAAGTCTGACGCCAAGCTGTGTAGCGTTATGTGTGGAGGGCTACACATGGCGACCAATCTGGACATTGACTCGGGGCTCATTGAGCGAGCCTTGGCGGTCAGCGGGGAGAAGACCAAGAAAGCTGCGGTCACGAAGGCACTGCAGGAGTTCATCGCCCGTCGCAGCCAGAAGGGTCTGCGCGAATTGCTCGGTCAGCTTGAATGGGATGAGAGCTTCGACTTCAAGGCTGAACGTAGCCGGTAGTGGACCTGTTCGTCGACACCAGCGTCTGGGCGCTCGCTCTCCGGCGCGACGCCCCGGTCCAGCGACCGGAGGTGGAGGCGCTGGTGGCGGTGCTCGACCGCGGCGAGCAGATATTCACGACCGGACTGGTATTGCAGGAGCTGTTGCAAGGCTTTTCGGGGCCAAAATCGAGGACGCGGATCATCGAACACTTCTCCAGCCTCCCGCTCGTCGTTCCGGACCGACGGGACCACGTCGCTGCCGCGGAACTCCGTAACAGTTGCCGTCGGGCAGGAGTTCAGGTCGGTACGATTGACGCCCTGCTGGCGCAGCTGTGTTTACGCCACAAGTTGACGCTCCTGACGGCCGATCACGATTTCACTCTGATTGCCCGGCAGTCTGCGTTGCGGCTGTGGGCAGCGGGCGGGACTCTGAACTGAATCCCGCGCCAATTCCCTGTGCAGTGTTCCTACGCAACCATGCGGGCAGCCAGCCACTTCTCCAGTTCGTCCGCACCGCCAATGTGCGCACCGTTCACAAAGATCTGCGGCACTGCTGTCCCACCCGCAACCGCCCGCAGGGTGCGGTCCGAGAACTGCTTGTTGAGCGTGAGCTCCTCGAAGCCAATGCCGGCCTCGGTCAGCCGTGCCTTCACCCTCGAGCAGTGCGGGCAGCCTTTGCGCGTGAACACCGTGACGTCCAGCGGCTTGGGCGCCCGCGGGGCAATATAGGCCAGCATCGTGTCGGCGTCCGAAACCTTGAAGGGGTCGCCTGGTTCCTCAGGCTCGATAAACATCTTCTCGATCAGGCCATCCCGGACCAGCATCGAGTAGCGCCACGACCGGCGGCCGAAGCCGATGTCTTCCTTGCCGACGAGCAGGCTCATGCGGTCGGAAAACTCCCCATTGCCGTCGGGCAGGAAGGTCAGATCCCATGCCTGCTGGTCTTCCTGCCACTCGTTCATCACGAAGGCATCGTTGACGGCCACGCAGACAAGCTCGTCCACGCCCTGGGCCTTGAATGCGGGTGCAAACTGGTTATAGCGGGGAACGTGGGTGGAGGAGCAGGTAGGCGTAAAGGCCCCAGGCAGGCAAAACACAATTACGGTGCGGCCGGCAAAGATTTCCTTGCTGGTCCGGTTCACCCATTCGGCACCCTGGCGGGTGTGAAACGTCACGTCGGGGACGCGCTGGCCTTCGCGGTTCTGCAACATGTTCGGATGCTCCTGTAGCGGTTGCACTGGCGGTATGGTGCCTGCCCGGCTGATAATCAGAAAGCAGAGTATTTCTATCAGAACGATTGAGGAATTAGAACGTGAGTTTCCCCAGCACACGGCAGCTCCGCTACTTTGCTGCTCTGGCCGAGCAACGGCACTTCGGCAAAGCTGCCGCCGCCTGCTTCGTGTCCCAGTCGGCGTTCAGCACTGCAATACGCGAACTGGAGACACTCCTAGGGGTGCGCCTTGTGGACCGCACCAACCGGCGGGTAACGATCACCGCGCTGGGCCAGGAGGTCGCGACGCAGACACGGCTCTGCCTGCGGGACATTGAAGCCCTCGTGGCGCTTGCCCACACGGAACGGACGCCGCTCGCCGGCCCGCTGCGGCTCGGCGTGATCCCGACGATTGCGCCTTTTCTGCTGCCCCGGGTGCTTCCCCGCCTGCGCAAGGTGTTGCCGAGCCTCCAGCTGTTCCTTCACGAGGGAACCACTGTGGAGATTCACGGGAAGTTGTTGAAGGGTGAACTGGACGTGCTGCTGCTCGCTTTGCCGTTCGAGCTGGACAACGTCGAAGTGCAATCCCTGTTCCGGGATGCCTTTCGCCTCGCATGCCGGCGCGGTTCCCGGCTGGTGAATCCCACCAACTACAACTACAGCCGGCTCGACCGGGACGCTGTGCTGCTGCTCAATGAAGGTCATTGCCTGCGCGAGCACGCCATTTCCGCTTGCAGGCTGAAGAGCGCGGAGAAGATCAGTCCCTTTGCCGCCTCCAGCCTGCTGACGCTGATCGAAATGGTGGACGCAGACCTCGGCATCACGTTCCTGCCGGAGATGGCCGAGGGCTCGGCCCTGCTGGCCGGGACCCGGGTGCGAACCTATCCGCTGCCAGAGCGGAACTATCGGGAGATCGGCCTGGCCTGGCGTCAGGGGTCGACCCGGGGCGCCGAGTTTCGCGGACTCGGCGAGCACCTGCGCCGGCTCGCGGGGGTCGAAAGACTGGCGCTACCCGGCAAATGAAATCCCTTGTCCAGGGCGTGACTTGACGACTGTATTGTAATTGACACAGTGTCAAAAGAGCCGCTAGTCTCTCGGCCATGGATCCGATTACCGCCCGCCGCCAGGAAGAAAAAGAACGTCGCCGGAACGACATCCTGGACGCGGCCGAACGCGTGGCGTCCGCCTCGGGCCTGGAGAGTCTCTCCATGGACCAGGTGGCCAGGGAAGCCCGGCTTTCGCGCGGCCTTCTCTACATCTACTTTCAGGACAAGCACGATCTCGAGTCAGGCATCTGCGAGCGTGCCCTGATCGGCCTGCACGGCCGCCTCGAGTCCCTGGTGATTGAGAAGGAGAGTGGTCTCGAGCGCGTCGTCGCTCTGGGACGTGCCTACGTGGCCTTCGCTGCCGAATGCCCCCTGCTGTTCGAGGCCCTTGCTCGCTTCGAAGCCACTGACGCATCGACGATGGACACAGGGAGCAATGACCACGCCTGCCTCGCAGCCGGCGCCCGCGTCCACGCACTGATCACCGCCGCGCTCGAAGTCGGCATGGGCGACGGTTCGGTGTCTCGATCAGCGGGCTCGCCGAAAACGATCGCACTCTCCCTCTGGGCAATGACTCACGGCACCATCCAGGTGGCGCGCATGAAGCGTGCGGTGCTGGCCCAGCATGCCGTGACACCCGAAGCGCTGGTTGAGCAGACGCTGCGCATGGCCACTATCTCGCTGAGGCGGGGGGAGTGATGCGCGCGCTCGCTGCCATGACGTTAGCTCTTCTGCTGCTGGTGCTGGTGGCGTGCAAGCCCGCCGAGCAGGCTGCACCGCGAGAAGCCACACGCGTGGGTGCCGCGGTGGTCACCACGGGCCCCGCCCAGCCCCCCGTGCTGACGAATGGCGTGATCACGACCCGCGAGGAGCTCAAGCTGTCATTCAAGGTAGCCGGGATCGTCCGCAAGATCGCCGTCAAAGAGGGGCAGGTGGTCCGGGCCGGACAGAAGCTCGCAGTGCTTGAGCTCACTGAAGTTGACGCTCAGGTGGAGCAGGCCCGGCAGCTGGCGGACAAGGCCGAACGCGATCTGGCCCGCAGTGCGAAGTTGCGCGCCGACGGGGTTATCAGCGAACAGGACCTCGAGACACTCCGAACACAGGCTGCCGTGTCCCAGGCTGCACTCCGCGCCGCGGAGTTCAATCAGAAGTTCTCGACCATCCTGGCTCCTCGCGAGGGCGTCGTTTTGCGCAGGCTCGTCGAGGACCGGGAGTTCGTGCAGCCCGGTCAGTCGATACTGGTGATAGGGCCGCGGGCGGGCGGCTACATCCTGCGCGCCGGACTGTCCGACCGGGATATCGTCCGGTTGCGCCTCGGTGATCCGGCGACAGTGGCCGTTGATGCGTTCCCTGGGCAGACTCTCACGGGCCGCATCACTGTCCTGCCCGGCGCGGCCGATACGGCGACGGGTCTGTTCCATATAGAAGTGGAGCTGGCGGCGGCACCGGTGCAGCTCGTGAGTGGCCTGGCGGCGCGGCTGAGGATCGATCCGGCGGCTGCGGGAGAGTCGACGCTTGCCTACGCGCCGATTGCCGCGGTGATCGAGGCTGATGGCGATCAGGCGGCGGTGTTTGTGCTTCAGGACGGCGTTGCCCGGCGTCGTCCTGTCCGGATCGCCTTCATCGCAGCTACCTCCATTGCCGTCGCGGAGGGCCTTAAAGTTGGCGAATCCGTGGTGACGGATGGCGCGCTGTACCTGGAAGATGGAGAGCAGGTTCAACTTGTCGCCCCCGCCAGCCCATGACGCTGCTTGAGTACCCGATCCGGCGTTTCCAGCCAACGCTGGTCGCCTTTCTCTGCCTCGTCGCCCTTGGCATCTATGCCTTTATCAGCGTGCCGCGCGAGGAAGATCCCTACTTCAAGATTTCCGCATTCATCATCTCGATAATCCTGCCGGGCGCGGATCCCATCGATCTCGAGCGTCTCGTTGCCAAGCCGATCGAGGACAAGCTGGCCGAGCTTGACGACGTCAAGGAAATTGACAGCACGGTCGTGGACAGCGTCGCCGTGGTGGTGATCAAGTTTGAGGCCTTCACCGATCCCGACAAGAAGTACGATGAGGTCCAGCGGGAGATCGCCGCACTGCGCCCGAGCCTGCCAGCCGAAATCTCGAGACTTGAGATCCGCAAGTTCAGTCCTGCCCTGGTTAACACGGTGCAGTTCGCGCTGGTGTCCGCGACAGCCACGTACAGGGAGCTCGAGGACCTCGCCCGGGACCTCAAGGATCGGCTGAAGACGCTCGATGGCGTGCGGACCGCTGAGAGCTGGGCTTTTCCGCCCCGTGAGTTGCGGGTGGAAGTTGACCTCCGCCGGATGGCTGAACTCAATCTGACACCGGGCCAGCTGCTTGAGGCCCTCCGGAGCGAAAACAGCAACCTCCCCGCAGGGACGCTTGATCTCGGGCCCCGCAGTTTCACGCTGCAGACGTCGGGCAGCTATGAGTCCCTGGATCAGGTGCTGGACACGGTCGTCGTCGGCCGTAATGGCGCCATCACCCGTGTGCGGGATGTTGCCCGGGTGTTCTGGGCCGACCAGCCCTGGAGTTACATCGGCCGGTTCAACGGTCAGCGCGCGGTGTTCGTCACGGCGAACCAGAAGGACGGGTTCAACATCCTGAGAGTTCGCGATCGGATCGCGGTCGCTGTTGCCGAGTTCGAGGACCAGATGCCTGGTCGCATCAAGCTCGAGTGGGGCTTTGACCAGTCCCGCAATGTGTCGAATCGGCTGAACCGACTGTCGACAGATCTGGCGATCGCCGTGGCGCTTGTGAGCATTACGCTGCTGCCACTGGGGCTGCGGGCCGCCGGCATTGTGATGATCTCAATTCCGCTGTCACTGTCGTTCGGCCTGGCCTGTATATTCTTTCTGGGCTTTTCCCTTAATCAACTCTCCATCGCAGGCTTCGTGCTTGCCCTTGGTCTGCTGGTGGACGACTCGATCGTCGTCGTGGAAAACATCAGCAGACATCTGCGGATGGGCTACAGCCGGACCGAAGCGGCGCTGAAGGGCACTCAGCAGATCTTCCAGGCCATTCTGGGCTGCACAGCAACGCTACTGTTCGCCTTTCTGCCGCTAATGGTGCTGCCAGAGACCGCGGGCAAGTTCATCCGGGTGTTGCCGGTGACGGTAGTCACGACCATTTTCGGCTCACTGCTGATTGCGCTCTTCATCATCCCCTTCATTGCGAGTCGTGTGTTGCAGGCCCCGGAAGAGGCCGGTGGCAATCGCGTTTTGCAGAGACTGATGGGCCTGATCGAACGCTGGTACCGTCCGGCTCTCGAATTCTGTCTGGCCCGCCCCCGCAGGACTGCGGTGGCGGCCATTGGCGGCTCCTTCTTGCTCACCGCGTTGCTGGTGCCCGTCGTCGGCTCCAGCCTGTTTCCCAAGTCCAATGCGCCGATGTTTCTGGTCACGATAGAAACGCCAAACGGCTCGAGTCTCGCTGCGACTGACGATGCACTCCGGTTCGCGGAATCGAAGCTGGCAGCGATGCCAGAGGTGCAGAACTACTTCGCGAATCTGGGGCATGGGAATCCCCAGATCTACTACAACAAGCTGCCCAAGCAGGACGCGGCGAACTACGCAGAGCTGTTTGTGCAGCTCAAGGAATACAGTACCCGCGGTACGCCCCGGAAGCTCGAGGCGCTGCGCCGGGAACTCGCCGTTTACCCGAACGCCCGGATCTTCGTTGACGAATTCGTCAACGGCCCGCCCATCACCGCGCCCATCGCCGTCCGCGTTGTCGGCCCCGATCTCGGCACGATCGAGACGCTGTCCCGGCAGATCGAAGCGTTGATTCGGCAAGTCCCGGGAACCCGTGACGTCGATAACCCCCTGCGCGTGCCGCGAACCAATCTTCGCCTTGTAGTGGACGCCCAGAAAGCGAGTCAGCTGGGCGTGCCCACTGCGACCTTCGATCAGGCCGTACGGCTGTCGGTTTCTGGTATTGAGGTTGGCAAGTACAACGAGACTGATGGGGAGCAATACGCGATTGTGGTGCGTACCCCGGTTAGCTCCCGGGCCGACCTGTCTGTACTCGGGGAGATTCGCGTCCCCAGCCTTGGTGGCAGTTCCCTGCCACTTTCCCAGCTTGCGACGCTCGAGTTCGAGAAGGCACCCAGCCAGATCCAGCGCTATGGCCGTGAACGATCAGCCACGATCAATGCCGACGTTGACCCAGGCCTTAATACCGCAAAAATAACTGCTGATGTGGTGCGGGAACTCAACCGCTTCGCGTGGCCCAGGGGCTACCGATACCTGCTCGGTGGCGAGGCCCAGTCAGGCTCGGAATCCTTCAGCGGAGTTGGTGTTGCCGCGATCGTGGCGCTCTTCGGAATCTTCGCCGTACTGGTAATCGAATTCGGGAGCTTCAGATCCACTCTCATCGTGCTGACCGTCGTGCCGATCGGCCTCGTCGGGGGGTTCCTGGCGCTCCTGGTCACAGGGAACAGTGTCTCGTTTACGGCCAGCATCGGTCTGATCGCACTTATTGGCATTGAGATCAAGAATTCGATCTTGCTGGTGGACTTCACCAACCAGCTCCGTGCCCAGGGCGTTGCCCTCGACGAGGCTATCGAACGGGCCGGCGAGACGCGTTTCGTGCCCATTCTGCTGACTTCTGCCACGGCCATTTGCGGCCTGCTGCCCCTGGCCCTGCAAAACGTCGGACTTTACAGCCCCATGGCCTGGGTAATCATTGGCGGCCTGCTGACCAGCACATTCCTGGCGCGCCTGGTGACCCCCGTGATGTACAAGCTCTTCACCCCTGATGTCGACGTGAAGCCCGCGCCCTTCGCTTAGCCCGTCTTCGCTATTCGTGACGGGCTTCATTCCCCCGGCCGGGCCTGCGGCGCGACGATCAGCTTGTCATGAGCGAATCGAAGCGACCCGATTCCAGTCCGGACCGAAACTGCGACACGGTGCGCCTGCGCCATGGTCTGCACTTCAACGATTGCGAAGCCACTGGCCACCATTCTTCGATCTATCTTGACTACCTGTGCCGGGACCTCGAGCCGCACCTTCTGGCGGTTCTTCGCGAGCTCGAAACCCGCGCATCGATGGTGCTGGCGGGGGAGCCGCGCCGCCGGGTACTGGCGCTGCTCTACGACCGGCAGGACAACGAGCGGGAACGCGTCGCGAGTTTCTTCATCCAGTGCACCGATGCAGAATCCCCCTGGCAACTTGGATTTGGACACGTTGGGTCCGGCCACATGGGCATCACCGATCTGTCGCTGTGGCAGCAGCACCTGGACGAGTTCCGCGAGAACATCTGGATGACGGTGGTCAGGGAGAGTCGCAAGAGTCTGCGAAGTGCCCCTGGGGGTTAGTTGTCGGCGGGGCTACAGTTTCGCCAGATCGTCCCGCACGTCCGCACTCTCAGGCGCCAGTGTCCGGGCCTTTTCCAGGGCTTCCCGGGCCTTGTCCTTATCCCCGTCCTCCAGGTAGACACGGCCGATATAGAGCCAGGTCTCGGCTTCCCCGAAGACGGGCTCCGTGGAACCGGCTGGCCGGGAAGCCACGAAGAGCTGCTCCGCGCGCCTGAGTTTGTCCAGTGCGCGGGACCTGCTGCCACCGAAGATGGCCGGCGTCAGGAAGTCGCTGACGGCATCCTGAAAGACGATCCAGGGGTTTTCTGGCGCGAGTTTCAGTGCTGCGGTCATTTCGCGGCCCGCGGCGAGGCCACGCGTGGCGGCCCTCAGCACGTAGTAGCTGGAGCTCGCACCAAGGCAGGACGCGTACAGGGCGCGCGCCTGGGCGTAGTCGCTGCGTTGCTCGAGCAGCGGCTCCAGCTCGTCGATGCACTGTTCCAGGTAGTCCCTTGCACGGCGCTTGTCGGTGCCCGGGATAGCGGACTGCCGCAGGCGGGCAAAGGCTGTGTAGTAAGTGGCGAGGTCTTCCTGATCCGCCGCTATGCCGGCCTTTTTAAGGTCCGCAATGGTGGCCTCGATCACCTGATTATCCCGCGCGTTATAGCCCTGCTCGATCCGGTCCCGATAGGGCAGGAGGCTTTCCGCACCCCAGGCAGGCGGGCCTGCGAGCGCGCACGCCATGCCGGCAATCAGCTGGACGAGCAATGGGGAACCAGGCCTGACCACTAGTGAGACCCTCTGTGCTCAGGGCGAGGCCGTAACTGAGCGAGAGCGAAGCGCACGCTTCAGTAACCGCGCGACGCCTTCCGCCAGTGGCACATCACCCTCCGCCAGGCCGCGCACCGACAGGTAAACCCGGCTTGTGATCGGGATTTCGGTCCATTGTTCCGGCGCGCCGGGCGGGCTGCGCCGGGCGTTCAGTGTCGGCCGTACTTCAAGCTCGCGCAGCAGCTCGCCGAGTTCCAGTTCGACCGGAGCGGCCTCAGCCCCCGTGGCCAGGGGCGCCGGCGGGCTGGGCGGCTGAAACGTGGCTGGGTCCAGTGCGGGCAGTCCCGGGTGGGTTTCCTCGTGATGGCTCTCCTCGTGATGGATCTCGGGCGGGATCGGCGCCGGCGGCTTTTCAACCCCGAAGCGCTTGCGGATGCCCGCGTCGGCCAGGCCGTAGCTGCGTCGATCACCAGCGGGGCCCCGGGCGGGTTCAGGCGCTGGCAGCACTGGCGGTGGCGGGGCGAGTTCGGGCGGGGCCAGCGGCGCCTGGACAGACTGGTGCAGAGCCGGCCGCCAGGGCTCGGGCCCGGCGTGCTCCGCAAACAGGGCGGTCACTTCGTCGATGGGCAGGCCCCGTTCCAGCAGATCCCGGATGCCGTCGGTGTCCCGGGTCGACAAAGCCCGGCGGATCTCCGCCAGCGTCGCTGTAAGCAGCCGACCTTCGGCCTGCAGGCTCCTGACGCGCTTGATGAACAGCAGCCGGGTAAGGCACTCCGAGGGATACCGGGTGTGCGGGCCCCGGCGGCCGACCTTGGGCAACAGGCCGGACTGGATGTAGTAGACGATGGTTCGCCGGTCGAAGCCGGTGGTCTCCACCAGTTCGGAAAGCGAATAGCTGCGGGCGCCTGGCATGTCCAGAGACTATTCGGCCGTATAGACAGTGTCAACTACTGGCAAGTCAGCGGCGGTGGACCAGGCCCAGGGCGGCGAGACCAACGCGCAAGCGCGATAACGTGAAGCGAATTGCGATGATCATCGCCGAATAGACGGCGATGTCTCCAGTTAAAGGACACACCCCCGGGCCCTATCTGTTACCCTCGGTACCCGCAAATGTTTCCCCTGAGCGACGAAAACCCGCACTTCCTCACGCCCTACGCGACCTACGCGCTGATCGCGCTGAACATCGTGGCGTGGATCTTTGTCCAGGGAATGGGCATGGAGCCCCGTCTTGGAGCTTCGGTGTGCACGCTTGGCCTGGTACCCGGCGAGCTGCTGCAGACTCTCGCTGCCGGCACGCGCTTCGAGATCGGTCCAGGGACCTACTGCGTCCTCACCAGCACGCCCAACTGGCTCACGGCCGTGAGCCACATGTTCCTCCACGGCGGCTGGCTGCACATCATCGGCAACCTGTGGTTCCTCTGGATCTTCGGCAATAATGTCGAGGATTCCATGGGCCACCTGCGGTTCGTGGTTTTCTACGTGCTGTGCGGCCTCGCGGCCGCGGTAGCCCAGATCCTGGCGGACCCCGCCGCAGGTATTCCGATGGTCGGCGCATCTGGCGCCATCGGCGGTGTTCTGGGGGGCTATGTGCTCCTCTATCCGAAGGTGCGGGTGAAGATGCTCATCTTTCTCGGCTTCTTCATCACCACGTTCACCATCCCTGCAATCTGGATGCTCGGCTACTGGTTCGTGGCACAGTTGATCGGTGGCGTGGGCTCGATCGGGGCTCAGGGTGGTGGTGTGGCGTTCTGGGCGCACATAGGTGGCTTCGTGGCCGGCGCGGCGCTGATCCTGTTGTTCCAGGACCCGGAGCTGGTGCGGCGGCATCCCCACCGCGGCTGGCGGGCCCAGTCCTAGCAGGGGCGGTTGCCACCTGGCCATGGCAGAATGACCGTCGGATTCTCGGAGCCTTCCTAATGTCATTTGCCCGCCGCAAGTCATTGACCCTGGCACTGTTGCTCGCCGCCACCCTGTTAGCCGGTGGGGTGGAGGCCGCCAAGCCGGTCACGCCAAAGCCGTCCGGTCTCCAGGCACGCGTCGCCCAGGGGGGGAAAGTGGATCTCGCCGCCTCCACCTGGACGACAGCCGAACTCGCGGCGCTGCGTCCTCAGTACGAGGACCTGAAGCCGCGCGTCCGCAGCAACGCGGAGTAGCCGCGCCGGCCCCGGTCCCACCATGTTCCCCGTTCGCCTGCTGCCTCAATGGGTGCTGGTCGCCTGCCTGAC
Source organism: uncultured Chromatiaceae bacterium (assembly GCA_964391025.1). Classification (GTDB taxonomy): domain Bacteria; phylum Pseudomonadota; class Gammaproteobacteria; order Steroidobacterales; genus SHZI01. Next base: position 11,858 of record CAYMKJ010000231.1, on the reverse strand, counting down.
CGTGGCGGCGAGCATTGGTCAGGCCGCCGATGTGGCGTTGCTCAACGTGTCCTACGATCCGACCCGCGAGTTGTATCAGGAATATGACGCGGCCTTCGCGAAGTACTGGAAGGCGAAGACCGGCGACACAGTGACCGTCAGGCAATCCCACGGTGGCTCCGGCAAGCAGGCCCGGTCCGTGATTGACGGCTTGCCGGCGGACGTCGTCACACTCGCGCTCGCCTACGACATCGACGCCATCGCGATGCGAGCCAAATCACTGCCGGCAAACTGGCAGAGTCGGCTGCCGGACAACAGTTCACCCTATACCTCCACGATCGTTTTCCTGGTGCGGAAGGGTAATCCGAAAGGCATCCGGGACTGGGCCGATCTCGCGCGACCTGGCATCCAGGTCATTACACCGAATCCGAAGACTTCCGGCGGCGCCCGGTGGAACTACCTGGCAGCGTGGGCCTGGGCAATGCGTCAGCCGGGCGCTACCGAGGCGACGGCGAGGGCCTATCTGGCCAGGTTGTTCGGGAATGTTCCTGTGCTGGATACGGGCGCCAGGGGGGCCATGACGACGTTCGTCCAGCGCGGGATCGGCGATGTCCTGGTGAGCTGGGAGAACGAGGCGTTTCTCGCTCGTACGGCGCTGGGCGCAGGCAAGGTCGAAATCGTGACGCCGTCCATCAGCATGCTGGCCGAACCCCCGGTCACAGTCGTCGACAAGGTGGCTCTGCGCAAGGGCACCCGCGAGGTGGCCGATGCCTATCTCAAGTACCTGTATACGCCGGTGGGACAGGAGATCATTGCGAAGCACTACTACCGGCCCCGGGATCCTGCCGTCGCGGCCAAGTATGCAGCCCGCTTTCCCCCCATGAAACTGGTCACCATCGGTGATCTTGGTGGCTGGGCGAAGGTGCATCGGGCCCACTTTGCCGAGGGAGCCATGTTCGACCAGATTAACCTGGTGCGGTAGAAGCGCCTGTAGGAGCGCATTTAGGCGCGACCTCTTTTCGGTGTCGCGCCTAAAGGCGCTCCTACAGGCAGCCACTCTTCAGTCGACGATCAGGCGATAGCCCGCCCCTGGCACCGTCTGCAGGATCTCGGGGTGGCCCGGTTCCCGCTCGATTTTCTGCCGCACCCGATGGACGAGCTGCTTCAGCAACTCTCGGTCTCCAGCGCCGCGGTGTCCCCAGACCTGGATCAACAGCCGATCGGAACTCACCGTGTGGCCGTTATTCGCCAGCAGGAACTGAAGGAGCCGCAGCTCCAGCCTCGTCAGGCGAATGGCGGGCTGCGCTCCAATCTGCAACGTGTGCTCCTCCACGTCGAGCTTGAGGCGCCCGGCGCTGACGGGCGAACTGGCCTCCATTCCCGCCCGGCGCAGGAGCGCCTTCACCCGAGCCAGCAGGGTGCGTGGACTGAAGGGCTTGTTCAGGTAGTCGTCGGCACCGAGCTCCAGCGCGCGCACCAGGTCCTCCTCCTCGCCCCGGACTGTCAGCATCATGACCGGTACCCGGGACTTTCGGCGCACCTCCTCGCAGACCTGAAACCCGGTTAGGCCCGGCATGTTGATGTCCAGGATCAGCAGATCCGGCAACTCGGCGGCGAAGATCCGGAGTGCGGCATTTCCGTCCTGCGCCTTCAAGGTCAGAAAGCCGGATTGCGCAAGAGTGAAGGCGACGAGTTCGAGCAGGTCCCGATCGTCGTCGGCAACGAGAATCTTCATTCCACCCTTGCCACGGGCAACAAGACGCTGAAGCGGGTGCGCCCTTCCGTGGTTCGCCCGGCGCTGACCTGGCCGCCGTGCCTCTCGACGATGGACTTCACGATCCAGAGCCCCAGACCCAGGCCCGTCGGTTCAGGCTCTTCGTCCTTGCCGCGGTAGAAGCGGTCGAAGATGGAGCTGTCGGCCAGGTCGGGAACGCCGGTTCCTTCGTCCTCCACCCACGCCTCAACCCGGTCGCCCTGCAGCCTCCCCCCGACGCGGATAGTGGATTCCTCAGGTGCAAACTTGCTCGCATTGGCGAGGAGATTGACGAACACCTGCGTTAGACGCGGGCTGTCCCCATCAATGGCGGGCAAGGATGCCGGGAGTTCAACGTGCAGTGCCTGGCGTCGCTGGGTCAGGAGTGCTTCGATCAGTCCCCTGGCCTGGTCCACCACGTCGTGCAGGATCACCGACTGGCGGCGCAGGCCGAGTTGACCGGATTCGATGCGCACGCTCTCAAGAAGATTGTCGATCAGGCGTGTCAGGCGGACGGTGCCGCGTTCCAGCGAGAGAACCAGATCCCGGCGCGCCTGCGGCTCGAGGCTGTCCAGTCCGTCCCGCAGCAGTTCGATGGACGCCAGCTGGGCTGCCAGCGGCGTCCGGAACTCGTGCGAGATGTTCGCGAGAATTGAATCGCGAGCTCGACGGACGCCCTCCAGTTCGGTTTCGTCGCGAATGACCTGGACTTGCAGATCCTCCACCATCGCGGAGCTGGTAATCACCGTCGTGCGGGAGGCGCCCGAGCCCGGCGCAAGGCGCTCGGTGGCGCGCGCCGAGCCCAGGGTTCGGGCCCGCAGGATCGGGCAGTCGGTTTCGCAGGGACGCACGTCGTTCTCCCCGCGGGGCTTCAGCACGTCGCCGCAGAACTTGCCGACCGCCGCTGTCGCCGAGACCCCCAGCAGTTCAGCCGCCCGCGGGTTCAGGTAGCGGATTCGGCGCTCACGATCGACGGCGTAAACGCCTTCCACGATGCCGTCGAGTACTGCCTGGGCCTCTGCCTCGCGACTCCGCAACGTGCCCGTCAGGTCAAGCAGGCTGCGACGCATGTCTTCCATCGTGCGCGCGAGAGTGCCGACTTCGGCGGCGCCACCCACTGGAATCGAGGTAGAGAAGTCACCGTGACCGAGGCGGCTGGCCGCAGCGGTCAGGTCCCGGACCGGACTCGCCACCCATCGTCCGAGCACGATGCCGGCAACTCCCGCCAGAATTCCCAGCAGCACTGCCACGACCAGCAACTGACGAATCAGGGCGTCGACTGATGATTCCACCGTGGCCACTGGCAGGCGTGTCTCGATCAATCCGATGGCCTCGCCAGTGGACGCGAACAACGGATAGCTCGACGCGTACATGCCAGGCTTGTCCAGTCGCTCTGCTGTGAGGCGTCCATTGGCCAGGGCAACCGTGTGCAGGGGAGTGAAGTTGTCGGCCTGTTCGTCAGCAAAGGTGTTGTAGTTGAGCAGACGTACCGCCATCCCGGCCCGCTTTGACAGGCGGGCAGCGGTGTCTGCATCCAGTGCGCGAATCAGGATCAGCTTTGCCGCCGGCGCCTCCAAGGAGCCCGCGGGCACGGTCGCCACCGCACCCACCAGCGGGTCACCAGTGGTGGTCGGCGCCACCAGGAGGCGCTCGCCCTGCTCGGCACTGGCATTCAGGATGTCGTCCCAGGGTAGCGCCTTGCCGGCGATGATCAGGCTGCTGCCTGGCGCCGTCAGTGCGCACCCGGTGATACCGCCGGTCTGGCAGATTCTCTTCAGGTAGGCCGCCAGCGAGCGCACTTGCTGTTCGCGCCAGAGTCGCTTCAGCGTGGGGCGATCCGCCATCGCGCTGGTCGCAAGGAGGGTTTCGTCGGCGATCTCGCGGATATCCTCGCGCACAGACGACCCGGCCACCTGGACGCGGGCCAGGCCCTGGTTGTCCGCCAGGTCACCAAGCAGGTCGACGGCAATCCAGCTGATTCCCCCGATCACGATGATGACCAGCAGCACGTTGATGCCGGCCAGCAGCGTGCTCAGGCGCAGCTTGCCCGGATCCAGGCGTCCGGCGCCCGGTGATATCTGCAGCAGTTCCCGCCAGTCAGGCATCTTCACATTCCGCTCGCCCGGCTGGCCTGCCACTCGATCAGGCTCTTCACAATGAGCGTGACCACCGCGAGAAGTGTGAGCAGGGACGCCACGGCAAATGCACCCACGAAGGCATACTCGTTGTACAGGATCTCGATGTGCAGGGGCATGGTCGTCGTCAGGCCGCGGATGTGTCCCGAAACGACCGAAACGGCCCCGAACTCGCCCATGGCCCTGGCATTACAGAGAATCACGCCGTAAATCAGACCCCAGCGGATCTTTGGCAGCGTGACGCGGACGAAAGTCATCAGTCCAGTGGCGCCCAGCGTCATCGCGGCTTCCTCTTCGTCGTTACCCAGCTGCTCCATCAGTGGTATCAGCTCGCGCGCCACGTAGGGAAAGGTCACGAACAGCGTCGCCAGAATAATGCCCGGCAGGGCGAATATAATCTCGACATTGTGCTCCTGAAGCCAGAGTCCGAACCACCCCTGGGCTCCGAAGAGGAGCACGTAGACCAGGCCGGAAATGATTGGGGAAACGGCAAAGGGCAGATCAATCAGGGTAATCAGGACGGCCTTGCCGCGGAACTCGAACTTGGCGATGGCCCAGGCGGCGCAGATGCCGAAAATCGTGTTCAGTGGCACCACGATCGCGGCAGTAAGCAGAGTCAGCCGGATGGCCGCACCCGTGTCCGTATCCGCAAAGCTCTTCAGGTAGGCGCCCATGCCCTGGCCCAGGGCTGTGGAGAAGACGACCGCGAGGGGCGCCAGCAGAACGGCTGCCAGAAAGCTCAGCGACAAACCAATAAACGCCCAGCGGATCAGGAGGGAGCGCAGCGTCCCGCGGCCGGGTCGGCGGGCCATCTCAGCGAAACTGGTTGAAGTGATTCCGACCATCAGTGGCGTGCCGCGACGATCTGGCGCCGGGCCCAGGCCTGCACGAGGTTAATGGACAGCAACATTAAGAACGACATGGCGAGCATCACGAAACCAAGGGCCGCGGCGCCGTTGTAGTCGAACTCCTCCAGCTTGATGACGATCAGGAGCGGCGTGATTTCGGTCTTCATCGGCAGGTTGCCGGCGATGAAGATCACCGATCCGTACTCACCAATCCCCCGTGCAAAGGCCAGGGTGAAGCCGGACGCCAGTGCAGGCAGCACGGTGGGAAAGATGATCCGATGGAAAATGTAGAAGGGTGTGGCGCCCAGAGTCTCGGCGGCGTCCTCCAGGTCACGCTGGACCTCAAGCAGAGAGGGCTGCACTGAGCGAACGACAAAGGGCAGGCCGATCAGAGTAAGGGCCACCGTGACGCCGAGCCAGGTGTAGGCCACCTTGATGCCGTAGGGCTCAAGATACTGGCCAATCCAGCCGGTCTCGGCAAATACCGCTGCCAGTGCAATGCCGGATACTGCCGTAGGCAGCGCAAACGGCATGTCGATCATGGCATCGAGCACCTTGCGCCCGGGGAAGTCGTAGCGCACCAGTGTCCACGCCACGATGAAGCCGAAGACTGTGTTGATCATCGCCGCAACCAGCGAGGCCCCGAAGGACAGCCGGTAAGAAGCCAGGGCGCGGGGACTGAGCACGACTTCGAGGAAATCCGCCCAGCTCATGCTGGCGGTCTTGAGAATCAGGGCTGCCAGCGGTAGCAGGACGATAGCGCTCAGAAAAAACGTGGCAAAGCCCAGGGTCAGGCCAAAGCCCGGAAGCATGCTGGGTTGGCGGAAGCCGCTCACTGACGGGCCTTCATCAGCGAATCAGGCCAGCAGGACTGGCCAGCCCGGTGACTGGGTCAGGAGCGCTTCGAAGTTATCGGGGAGCAAGCCAGGTTCCGGCAGGCCCAGGATCAGCATCTGCCCGGGCTGGCCCTCAAGTTCCCGGAGCAGCTCCTGAATGCGGTCGCCAAGACGCAGCTCGGTGCGGACGTCGAGACCGTGTCCAGCCTGGGCCTCGGAGCGGACGTCCAGCAGTTGCCGGAGGCCGGCAGTGCGCGTTCGCTCGGGACTTCCGCTGGGCAGGATGCCGAGAAATACCGCTTCGGCCGGGACATGGCGCAGCAGGCTGGCCGTCACTGCGAGCGTGGCGCGCCGGGCCACCTGCCCGGCGAAATGGACGATGACGCGGCCGGGCGCGGCCGCGTCATTGGGCAGGCAGAGCACAGGCGTTACTCCTCGAGCGAGCAGTTGGCGGACCTTGGCGGGGCAGTCGGGTCCGGCGGCAACCACGGCCGCGCCGGCCGGCGCGTCGCCCGGTGGGGACCCGGCGGATGCCAGCTGGGGTTCCACCTGCGTGGCGAGGCTGGTCTGCATACGTGCGGCCAGATCGACGAGCCATGGATTTTCGATCAGCCGGTCCGCGCCCTCGCGGGATTCGGCGCACACAGTGAAGCTCGATAGCGGAGTAGGGAGTACGTGAATTCGCCGGGTGCCCACGGCCACCAGCTGGCCGGTTGTCAGCGGAAAGGCTCGTTGCTCCGGCTGGGTGCGGGTTACATCGATCCAGACCGGTGACATGGTGCTGGTCATGCCATCCGCGTTGCGGGTGGCACCCTCTGTCCCCATGCGGATTCGCAGGCGTTCGAGCGCGCCAGTGAACTGCAATTCCTCGACGTGGCCGTAGCCGAGAAAGCTCGTCAGCAAGGCATCCCGGTCGGGCGCAAGTTCCGCCTCTTCCGGGCGCAGCATAGCCACCACTTCCTGCTCGCGGCGTTCGCCGAACGGGCGATCCGGGGCTGTCTCCGGGCGTTCGGCCGGAAGATCGGATCCGATGCGCGCCTCCCGTCGCAGCAGCAGGTTCGCAGCGCCGAGAAACGTAGCGACGAAGCGCGTTGCCGGACGCGTGTAAAGTTCGGTCGGCCGGCCCGTTTCCAGCAGCCGGCCGAGGTTCATGATTCCAAGCCGGTCCCCGAGGGCAAAGGCTTCCTCCTGATCGTGGGTGACCAGGATGGTGGTAATGCCCAGTTCCCGCTGCACCGACCGTATCGTGCGCCGCAGCTCCTCACGGATCTTGGCGTCAAGCGCGCCGAAGGGCTCGTCGAGCAGCAGGACTTTGGGCTTGTGCGCCAGCGCCCGGGCAACGGCAACCCGCTGTTGCTGCCCGCCAGACAGCTGAGTAGGCAGGCGGTCGTCCATGCCGGTCAAGCCAATGAGCTCGAGAAGCTCCTTGCGCCGTCTCGTGCGCTCCGCTGACTTTTCCCGGCGTACCCGCAGAGCAAACTCGATGTTTTCGCCAACCGTCATGTGCCGGAAAAGCGCGTAGTTCTGAAACACGAACCCCACCTCCCGTTCCCGGGCTGATACCTGGGTAACATCGCGGCCGAAAAGGGTGATGCGACCGTGGTCAACCTCGGTCAGACCGGCAATTGTCCGCAGGAGAGTGCTCTTGCCGCTACCGCTGGGCCCAAGGAGGACGAAGAACTCGCCCTCGGCCACCGCAAGGGATACGTCATTGACGACCGGGTTGCCCTGGTACTGCTTGGTAACCTGATCGAGGGTGATGGACATGGGTTGGCAGAATACCGGCCCAGTGGTCGACCCGTCAGTTATAGACCGGTTACAGACCGGGCTGTAGGCGCACCTTTAGGAAAATGGGGACATGCCTCATTTCAATTCGGGAAATGAGGCATGTCCCCATTTTCCTACGGCGGCAGGGTCTGACCGCGAGTCTCGACCACCCAGGGGATGAACAGCAGGCCGACGAGCGGGACAAAGGCCACGGCGAACAGCGCGTTCAGAATCACTTCGGGGGCGCCGGCGCCCGCCGCTGCGACGGAGCCCACCACATAGGGCCCCGTTGCGGCCACGACCCGGCCGATGTTGTAGCAGAACCCCGAGCCTGTGGCCCGGAGACGCGTAGGGAAGAGTTCGGGAAGGTAATACGTAAAGCTCCCGAAGACCCCGAAGACGCTAAGGCCGATGAAGAAGTACATGTAAAGGCGGGTCTCGTCCGGGATGTCCAGGCCGAACGTGGCCATCAGTGCAATGGCCGCGACACCGAAGTACACGGCGAACATCGGGCGGCGCCCGAAGCGCTTGGCAATTGGCACCGTCAGCAGGGTGCCGATCAGGCCACCCAGGTTGAAGGACGTGGTGGCGATCGTTTTCCAGTTCTCAACGAGCGCACTGGTTGCGGCCTTGTCCAGCCCGGCCGCCGCCGCCGAGGCCTGGCCAAGCGTGGCGCTGACGACCGGAATAAAGGCGTTGCAGCTCCACCAGGTCAGAAGAGCCACGAAGGTCATCAGCAGCGCGCTGCGGGTCCGCGGCCAGAAAATCGGGTTAAACAGTTCCCGGATGCGCGGTTGTGCCGCGTTACGCGCGGCGGCAACCCAGCGGTCAGGCTCCTTGATGAACAGGCGCACCAGAAAGGCGACGGCCGCCGGCAGCAGGCCGAACAGGAGAATAAAACGCCAGCTGGTTTCGGGACTATCAAGCATCAGATTGCCCGCCACCAGGGCGTTGACGCCGGTGGCCAGGAACAGGCCAAACGGCGCCGCCGTATACAGGAGGGCCCCGGCTTCCACGCGGTGCTCCTCATCAACCACCTCGGCAACCAAGGCGGCACCTGCTGCCCATTCGCCGCCGATCCCAAGGCTCGCGATCAGCCGACAGGCCGTCAGCTGCCAGATATCCGTGACAAACGCGCAGGCCGCTGTGCCAAGGGCATAGAGCACCATGGTGATCATCAGTGTTCGTCGGCGACCGTAGCGGTCACTGATAGGACCAAAGATCACGCCGCCCACGGCCCAGCCGATGAGAAACAGGGATGTGAGCAGTCCGGTCCAGTACAGCGTGGCAGACCTGGCTTCAGGCGAACCGAGGGGCAGCCCGAGCAGTGTCGGCACGGCGTTGGGTGCGACGTAGTTGAAGAGCAACCCGTCGAAAACGTCGAATCCCCACCCGAGCCAGGCGGCAGCCAGGACAGTCCACTGGTAGCGGGTGAATCTGAGCATGCGCGGCGCATGGTAGCAGCAGTGCTAAAGTCCCGGCTGTTGCGCAAGCGGGGGTGCGGAGTGGGTTTGCAGGCACTGCTCGAGTCCGGCACGGGGACAGAGCAACGGATTTCCAAGCAGCAGTACGCGCGGCAGCAGGACCGGCTGCGCGTCGATCTGGTCAACGCGCAGTTCGATCTGCTCGAGGTGAAATTGCCCGTGGTGGTGCTCATCGCGGGCGATGACCGCATCGGCATCAACGAGGTCGTCCAGGTGCTGCATGCGTGGCTGGATGCCCGTTATCTGGAGACCCAGATCGCACTGGAGCCGACGCCCCAGGAACTCCAGCACCCGCCCTTCTGGTCCTTCTGGAGCGCCCTGCCTCCCCGGGGTCGGATTGGCCTTTACGTGGGTGGTTGGGTGGCCGCGCCGATCCGGGGTCGGCTGGCCAAGGATCTGGATGACGACGCCTTCGAAGTCTACGTGGGCCACGCGGCCCGCTTCGAGCAGGCGCTGGCAGCGGACGGCGCCCTGGTGCTCAAGCTCTGGCTGCACTTGCCACGCAAGGAACTGAAACGGCGCCTGGCCGGGGAACGCCCGGACGAGGACGCGGCATGGCAGATCCAGGACTCGGACTCAGCGGTGCTGAATGACTGGTACCGATGGCTCCCGCTGGCCGACCGGCTGCTCGAGGCGACGGACTCGCGCACGGCACGGTGGCACGTAATCGACGGAACGCACGAGAAGGCCCGAAACCTGAGCGCAGCGCGGATTATTCTGGCCGGCCTCCAGAGGCTCCTGGCACGGCGGACGAGCCGCCCGGGAGGCAACAGGCGCGCACGGCCTCCTGTGCGGTACCCGAATGCCCTGGCCGCCATTGACCTGGCGATGCGCTTCAGCGATGACGACGCCTACGAAGCAGCACTCGACAAGCAGCAGGGCGCCTTGGCTCGGCTGACTCGTGAGGCTCGCGAAGAAGGACTATCGAGCGTTGTTGTGCTCGAGGGCTGGGATGCGGCGGGCAAGGGCGGCGCCATCCGGCGCCTGACCGGTGCCATGGAAGTGCGGGACTACCGCGTTGTGCCGATTGCCGCTCCAACCCCGGAAGAGCAGGCCCGCCACTACCTCTGGCGCTTCTGGCGCCACCTGCCACCGGCCGGGCAGATGACGATCTTTGACCGCAGCTGGTATGGCCGTGTCCTGGTGGAACGCGTCGAAGGGTTCGCGCGCCCGGAGGCCTGGGAGCGGGCCTACGACGAAATCCTGGATTTTGAGCGCCAGTTGCTCGAGCACGGCACCGTGCTGCTCAAGTTCTGGCTGCATATCGATGCCGACGAGCAGCTCGACCGCTTTGCAGCGCGGGAGAAGACGCCCTACAAGAAGTACCGGATCGGGACCGACGACTACCGGAACAGGGCCCGGCGCGCGGACTACGTGACCGCCGCCAACGAGATGGTCGCGCGCACCAGCACCAAAGCTGCGCCCTGGCACCTCATCCCCGCGAATGACAAGCGGTATGCCCGGGTTGCTGTGGTCCGGACCCTCTGTGGCGCCTTACGCAAGGCCCTGTAGGAGCGGCTTTAGCCGCGATCTTGACCTATCCCCCTGGAGGGGATAACAATGCGGTCCCGACCTGGCAAGGGGCCTTGCATGCCTGCCGCGAAACCTGCCGCCCATAGTCATGACGCTGCCACCCACCGCACGCACAAGGACGTGGTGAACCGCTTGCGGCGCGCCACCGGCCATCTCCAGACCATCACCGGCATGGTCGAGTCCGGGCGGGACTGCGCTGATATCGCACAACAGATGCACGCGGTGATCCGCGCCCTGGAAGAGGCCAAGTCCACCCTGATCCATGACCATATCGAGCATTGCCTCGAAGACGCTATCGGGCCTGCCAGCCGTGACCAGCGCGTCACCATCGAGGATTTCAAGAAGATCAGCCGCTACCTGTAGGCGGCGGACACGGGAGAACAGCACGATGTTGCGGGCCACACTGGACTGGCTGGGTTTCGGCGAGAAGGGGCATGCGGTCGGTTCTGCGCATGGCGGGCACAGTCACGACGGCGGCCATGCCCACACCCACGGCGTCATCGATCCCACGATTGCCACCACCGACCGTGGTATCTGGGCTATCAAGTGGTCGTTCATCATTCTGGCCGGCACCGCCGTGTTCCAGATCTTCGTCGTCCTCATTTCCGGCAGCGTGGCGCTGCTCGCGGACACCATTCACAACGTCGGCGATGCCGCCACTGCCATCCCGCTTTGGATCGCGTTCGTGTTTGCCCGGCGCAAGCCCAGCGATCAGTTCACTTATGGGCTTGGGCGGGTTGAGGACCTGGCCGGCATGACGATAGTCGGACTGATCTTGTTCAGCGCCCTGGTGGCGGGTTATCAGACGATCGACCGGTTCGTTCATCCCCAGGCAATCAGTTTCCTGGGGGCCGTGGCTGCGGCCGGAGTGGTCGGCTTCATTGGTAACGAGGCCGTGGCCGTGTTCCGGATCCGGGTGGGCCGCGAGATCAACAGCGCAGCCCTGATTGCAGACGGGTATCACGCCCGGGTGGACGGCCTGACGAGCCTCGCCGTGGTGGGCGGCGCCGGCGGGGTCTGGCTGGGCTTTCCACTGGCGGATCCGATCGTGGGCGCGCTGATCACCTTCCTCATCTTTGGCATCGTCTGGCAGTCGGCCAAGGCGGTGTTCACCCGGGCCCTGGATGGCGTCGAACCGGAGTTCACCGCTCTACTGCGACACACGGGTGAGCACGTTCCCGGTGTCCGTGGCCTCCAGAACGTCCGCACACGGTGGATCGGCCATCGCATGTACGCCGAAGCCGATGTAGTGGTGGACGACTCGTTGCTAGTGCGCGAGGCCGCAATAATCACGGAGAAATTGCAGGCGCAGGCGGGGAAGCACCTGCCGGCGCTGGCCTCACTGCGACTGGCGCTGGCGACGGGAATCGATCCCGAAGAAGCCGGCCGGGCCGAGCGTAACCCGGCACCGCCCCACGACCACGGCGACGCGCATGACAAGGGCGGGCATGACCACGGGCATGGCGAGCACGGGCACGTGCATTAGTGCCCGAAGCCCATCGCCTGTGTGGAGCGAGCCTCCT
>CAYMKJ010000230.1:0-19520 GCA_964391025.1 uncultured Chromatiaceae bacterium | reverse complement strand
TCCGTGAGGCGACAGGCAGCACCGAGTCGCAGGCTGCCATCCGGCAAGGCCAGGACGCCCTGCAGTTCGGGCAGGTCCTTGAGGCTGAGTACGGTGTCCGGGGTCATGAGCCGGCAGCGCATGTTGAACACCACGTCGGTGCCGCCGCCCAGCAGCCGAACGTCGCCAGTCGAATCGCGAAGCACGGCGAGGCCTTCGGCAAGCGTGGGGGGTTTTACGAAGTCGTGTTCAGGCAAGAGCATCGGGGCCATTCTCCGCCTTTTCCGCCAGTAGGAGCGCCTTCAGGCGCGATCGATGCCGGTCGCGCCTAAAGGCGCTCCTACCAGCCGTCCGTCCCGGATGCGGATCACCCGGTCGGCTTCCAGGGCGAAGTTGTCATCGTGGGTCACCATGATGAAGGCCGTCCCGGATTCGCGGCTGAGACGCTTCATCAGGTCAAACACCATCCGCCCGCTCTTGCTGTCGAGGTTGCCGGTGGGTTCGTCCGCAAAAACCACCGCCGGCTCGTTGGCCAGCGAGCGCACGACCGCCACGCGCTGCTGCTGGCCGCCGGACAGCTGGGGCGGCCGGACCTTCAGCTTGTCTTCAAGGCCCACGGCCTTGAGCAACTCCCGCATGCGCGGTTCCTGGGACTTTTCAAACTCACGACCACGCATCCGGCAGGGCATGAGCGCGTTCTCCAGCACGGTGAACTCGGGCAACAGGTAGTGGAACTGGAAGATGAAGCCCAACCGGTCCCGCCGGGCCCGGGCGCGTCCCAGCTCATCGAGCTGGCTGACTTCCTGGTTCTCGACGCGAATCACGCCGGCCGTCGGCCGGTCCAGCAGACCCATGAGATTCAGCAACGTGGTCTTGCCGGAACCGCTGCTGCCGACGATCGCCACGAACTCGCCCGGCACGATGGAGAAGGAAATGTCGAAGAGCACCGGCGTCTCGACGGCGCCGGTGTAGTAGGTCTTGCCGACCCGGTCGAGCTCGACGACGGGTTGCGCCATCAGCTGCCCCGGATGACCTGCATGGGATCCACCTGCCCGGCCCGCCGCGCAGGAAAGAAGGAGGCAACAGCCCCGGTGGCGATGGCCACGAGGGAGGCCCCGAGCAGGAGCATGGGGTCGATTTCGATCAGGAACGGCGCGTCGACGCGGCCGTCAGGTCCTACCGAGCGAATCGCCGCAAGTGCCTTCAGCAACACGACCCCCAGGGGCACGCCGACCAGGCAGCCAACGAATGCGAGCAACAGGCCCTCAAGCACGAAGATGCTCTGGATCTCGCCGGGCGTGGCACCCATGGCCTTCAGAATGCCGATCTCCCGGTACTTGCTGGTCACTACCATCACCAGAATGCTGCCGATGCCGAACCCGGAGGCGATCGTGGTCATGATGAGAATCAGGTCCCGGGTCTGGCTCTGGGCATCGAGGGTCCGGAACAGGTTGGGATTCTGCACGACCCAGGACTGAACCTTGAACGGAAGCGTTGGCGCGATCCGCCGGGCCACGTTCTCGGCGTCATAGAGATCAGTGAGCCTCATGCCGAAGGAACTGATCGAACCGCCCAGCTCGAGCAGGGACTGCCCGTCGCGCAGGGTTACAAAAACCTGGCCGTCGTCCACCTGCCCGAAGCCCGTGGTGTAGATGCCCGCCACCGAGAAGTTCAGGGTGAGCCCCTCCGGCCCAACGAGCCGCACCTTGTCCCGGAGCTTCAGGCCAAAATCCCTGGCGAGTTTCTGGCCCAGCACCAGGTCGCCGGACGCCATGCCGATGAAACGGCCAGCATCCAGGTTCTTCTCGATCTCGACGATGCCATTGTGGCGCTCGGGAAGCACCCCGGTGATCCGCACGGACTGGCGGCGGGACCCGCGGCTCATGAAGGCCTGTCCGGAGACGATCGGGGACACCGTCGACACCGACGGATCGGCTCCGTCCAGCGACGGCAGCCACAGCCGCCAGTCCTCAATGCGTTCCCGGGCCTTCGGCAGGTTGACGACTTCGCCAACGTAGAGCGTGTCGGGATCAATGCCCAGGTTTGCCAGCTGCCACGCACCGACCGGAGTCCGCTCTGGCGGCTCCACGGTGATGTGGGGGATCGCGCCGGTCGTGTTCTGCACGATACGGACCTGCGTGCCGCCGATGATGGTGCGCAGGTAAATGATCAGTAGCACGCTGATCGCCACCACCCCGATGGTCAGAAACGACTGGCCTACGCTGTAGCGCAGGTGCCGGAAGGCGACGGAGCGAATGAAGTAGGAGTACATCAGCGGGCGGCAACGGCGCTCTTGGGGGGGCCGCCACCCTCCGGGACCGGCGGCTCGACGACCGGGCGGACCTTGCGGCCAGGAGACATGCCGGCCATCTGGCGCACCACGGACGTGCCTTCGGGCAGATCAAGAATGGCGACCCAGTCGGGGTTCCGGCCAATCACACGCACGGCTTTGCGTTCCAGCACTCCGCCCTCGCCCACGGCCAGGACAAACGGCGGACTGGCGAGCAGGGCAACTGCGCTGACCGGCAACGCCAGGGCCTGATCGGCACGCCGGACCTCGATACTGACATCCACCGTCATGTTCGGCAGCACGAACTCGGGTAATTCCTTCGGGGTGATCTTGAGCCGGACCACGCCCCGCTCACTGTCCACGAACGGGCCGACCTGAGTCAGCGTGCCGCGGAAGGGCCGGTCGGGATATGCCGGGACGAAGGCCACCACCGGCTGACCCACTTTGAGCTTGCCGAGATTATTCTCGTCGGTCTCCACCTCGATCTCGGTCGCCGCCATCTCGGAGATCCGGAACCAGCCCTGCGCAGCCGAAACCGGCGTGCCCGGCTCCACCAGCCGGTCGGTGATGACGCCGTTGAACGGAGCCCGCACTTCGCGGCGATCGAACTCGGGGCCCACCCGCTCCACCTCGGCAGCCGCCTCCCGGCCCCTGGCCCGGGCCGCCTCGGTGCGCGCTGACTGCACGCGAACATCGGCCTCAGCGCGTTCGAGTTCGGCGGTTGAGACCTGCTTGCGCTCGGCCAGCACCTGGAAGCGGGCGAGCTCCTGACGCGCCTTGTCGAGGGCCGCTTGTTCAGCCCGGACGTTCTTGTCTTCCACGTCCAGCGAAGCGCGGGCGGCGGCAAGACGGGGGGCGGTGTCGCCTGCGGTGAGCCGTCCGAGCAGGTCGCCCTTGCGCACGATGGCCCCCTCGTTGACCGCGAGGCTCTCGATGATGCCCGATGACTCGGCGCCGATCTGGGTTTCACGGACGGCCTGCAGCTTGCCGCTGGCCACCACCAGCTCGACGATGTCGCGGCGGACCGGCTCGGTCACAATCGCCGGACCGGGACGACGGATCTGCCAGAACAGTCCGATGACGACGACGATCGCGAGCACCCACGCGATCCGGGTTCGGGACATTTTCATGGGGTCCTTTTTCTGAGTCCTGCGAGTCTGTCGAGAAATTCCGTCAGATCGGCTATGGCAACCACGCCCGCTGGAAGGGGTTCCCTGGCCAGGACCATGGCCGCCTGTCCGGCCACCCAGATCTCGGTCTCGGCAGGGATAGTCTGCCGGAGCACAAGCAACTGCCCTGAAGCATCATTCACATCAGGCTGCGTCACCAGACTGAGTGCCAGCACATCCACTGGCCGGCGTACGCAAAAGAGGCCGGTTTCGGTAGCCGGCAGATCGGGGCCCAGGTAGATGCACTGGAACCCGCGGCTGGCTGCCACCACCGCACCCATCAGACTACCCAGTTCGTGGCGCTCACCACTCAAGGTAGTGAACACCAGGCTTGGCCCGTCTGCACTGGCCAGATGAGCTAGCAGTGCTGACGACAGCTGCCTTTTCACCACCCCCGACAGGATGCGCTCCTGAACTACCGACCATGCACCCCGGTGCCAGCGATTACCCGCCTCGCGGAGTACCGGCGAGACGACATCGCGCACCAGCACCAGCGGATCCAGCTCAGCCACGGCCCGCGCACAGAGGCGTTCGCAGGCCGCGAAGTCGTAGTCTTCGGCCGCAGCCAGCAGGCCAGCTAGCAGCTGACCGGACCCAGACGGGGATTGTGTCTCCATGGGGATCATTGTGCCCCAACCGGGCGGGCCGTCGGTTATCCTGCCTGCCTCTCTATTCGGTGGCGAGAGGACTTAGGATTCGCCGGCCCTGGATACCAGTGACCGCCAGACTAGACCGGCGTCACATCCTCATAGAACTCGTGGGAGTGCTGGGGCAGCAGGTGTGGAAACAGGTCCTTGCTCCGGGCCCGGGAGGCGCCCCGGGAGAAAGCCACCCGTTCGGCCACGCTGTCCCACTGCTCCACAAACACGAACTGCACACCAGCGGGCCCCTCCTCATGGGCGTGCCCCTTCAGGTCCTCGGGGGGTGTCACCCGGCGCACTTCGGCCTCCATCACGCCGGGGCGGGCGCGCAACATCTTTCGGCCACGGTAGCCAGGGGCCTCCCGCAACAGCGGCTCCAGGTCCTGGTAGAACTTGGTCACCGCCAGCTCGTGGCCGGGCTTGGCGAACAGGATAGCCACGTAGGTAATCATCTCGACGTCTCCGGATGCAGTTCTTGTTCCGCCGGATTATGCACCGGATCGTTCCCGGCGCAGGCTGGTGAACGCATCGAGAGCCCGTTGCCGCGCGGCGCGATGGTCCACGATCGGCTCCGGATACTCCGTCCCCAGCCGGATGCGGGCGGCCCTCCGCACACTGGCCGGCGCTTCCCACGGGGCGTGCAGGTGTTCGTCAGGCAGCGCCGCCAGTTCCGGCACCCATTGCCGGATGTAGGTGCCCTCCGGATCAAACTTCCGTGACTGCAGCACCGGATTGAAGACGCGGAAGAACGGTGCCGCATCGGCGCCGCAGCCGGCGACCCACTGCCAGCTGGCAGCGTTATTCGCGAGATCTGCATCGACCAGCGTGTCCCAGAACCAGGCCTCGCCGTCCTGCCAGGGCACCAGCAGATCCTTTACCAGGAAGGATGCGACGATCATGCGCACCCGGTTGTGCATCCAGCCGGTGGCCCACAGTTCCCGCAGTCCCGCGTCGATCAGCGGATAGCCCGTGCGACCGCGGCACCAGGCCTTGAACAGCGCCGGCTCCTTTGCCCAGGGAAAGTGGGCAAATTCCTGGCGCAACGGTTGATCCGGAAGGTCAGGCCAGTGAAACAGGAGATGCGCCGAAAACTCCCGCCAGCCCAGCTCCCGGAGGAAGGCCGCACCCTCGCCTTCGGGTGCCACCCCCGCTGCCATGCTGGCCCGAACCGTGTGCCAGACCTGGCGGGGGCTGATCTCCCCGAAATGCAGGTAGGGGGAGAGTCGCGATGTGCCGGCAACACCCGGCTGATCACGAGTGGTTTGGTAGCGGTGCACCGCGCTGTCGAGAAACGTCGCGAGTCTCGCGATTGCGGCAGCCTCACCCGGTTCAAAGGCTGCGTGCAGGCCGCTACTCCAGTCGGGACGCGTCGGTAACAGGTCCCAGTCCGCGAGTGCCTCGCTGGCGGGCCAGGCCGCCGGAGCGGTGAACTCCCCGGGAGCGGAAATCGGCGGTGAAGGCGCCGGCCCGGCCAGGCAGGCCTTCCAGAACGGCGTGAACACCTGGAACGGGCGGCCGGCCACCGTGCGAATCGTCTCCGGCTCGAAAAGCAGGCGCCCCGGAAAGCGCCGCAGGGTCGCTGCGTCGCCCAGCTGCTCCCGAAGTCTTTCCTCGAGAGCTGCCTCGCCGGGCTCGAAGCTCCGGCTCCAGAAAATTGCCTCGGCGCCCGTCTCGCGAACGAGGCGGGTGAGCTCGCCAACGGAATCCCCCGTGCGCAGGGTGAGCCGCGACTCGCGGTGCCGGAGATCGGCATCCAGCTGCTCAAGACTCCCGTGCAGCCACCAGCGCGTGGCGCCGCCGTTCTGCCATCTGCCCGCGGCCAAGTCGTCCCGAATGAAGACTGGCAGCACCGGCCGGCCCGAGCCACTGGCAGCGGCCAATGCGGGGTTGTCCCCAAGACGAAGGTCCTGACGAAACCATAGAATGACGGGCGACGGCATGTTCATTATTTCGCTGAAGTCGGCGCTATGGATCAGTCACCACCAGCGGGAAATCACCCATGACGCGAGACCAGCTGTTTCTTCTGAAGCCCGACTTCATGGCTGGTTCGCGGGGCCCGTGCTACTGCCCTGCCTGCGCGACGCTGGAGGGCGTTCTCACGTTCTACCCGCGACTGCGTGACATTCTGGACGTCCAGTATGTGGACTTTCCGCGGCCGCGTCCCGGGGTGATCGCGGCCATCGGCGCGGAGAACCAGGGATTGCCGTCACTCGTTATCGCCTCGAGCCCTGCCTCGGATCCTGGCGCCGACCTGGCGCTCGCCGGTCTGGACGTCCGGGAATGGCAGGGCCGCCGCTTCCTGCAGAGTGCCGGCGACATCGGCCGCTACCTGGCGCGCCGGCACGGCAGCGGTGAACCGCATTGAGGTAGGAGCGCTGTGGGAGCGCCTTTAGGCGCGATCGATATTGATCGCGCCTAAAGGCGCTCCTACAAATCTGAAAATCGCTGGGTGATGTCCTCGTAGGCGTCAATGCGACGGTCGCGCAGAAAGGGCCAGCCAATGCGGAAGGCCTCGATCTCGTCCGTCTGCAGTTCCAGCTCCAGGATTGCTTCCGCATCCGCCGGACCGCGGGCCAGGACCCGGCCGTCCGGGGCTACGACAAAACTCTGCCCCCAGAACTCGATGCCGCCGTTTCCCGTCGGGTCCGGCTCGAAACCCGTCCGGTTGACGGCCAGCACGAAACAACCATTCGCGACAGCGTGGGCGCGCTGCATGAGTTCCCAGGCAGCGTGTTGCCGCTCGCCGAGCCGGGCCTTTTCCTCGGGCTGCCAGCCGATCGCCGTGGGGTAGATCAGGATCTCGGCACCTTTCAGCGCTGTCAGGCGGGCCGCCTCCGGGTACCACTGGTCCCAGCAGACGAGCACGCCGAGATTGCCAGCCCCGGTGGGGAACGAGCGGAAACCGAGGTCGCCCGGAGTGAAGTAGTACTTCTCGTAGAACCGGGGATCGTCCGGAATATGCATCTTCCGGTACTTGCCGGCGTAACCCTTGCGACCGTCCAGCACCGCCGCCGTGTTGTGAAAGAGGCCCGGCGCGCGCCGCTCGAACAGGCTGATCACGATGGTGACGTCGAACTCGGCAGCGACTTTTGCGAAGGCCTCGGTGCCGGGCCCGGGCACCGGCTCCGCCAGGGCGAAGTGCGCGCTGTCCTCGCTCTGGCAGAAGTAGCGGCTGCGGAACAGCTCCGGCAGGCAAATCAGTTTGGCGCCGTTCTGCGCGGCCTTGCGCGCGAAGCCCAGGGCACGCTCCAGGTTGTCCGCCGGATCGGCGGTGCAACGCATCTGGATCAGCGCCGTGGGCAGCCCGGGTCGGCTCATCCCGCGCGCTCTGCGGGGACCGCACGCTCCGCAGGGACTGTGCGCTCCGAAGTGGAGGCCGCTGCGGACGCCGGACGGGCATCACAGTAAGTGGTGTCGTTGAAGCAGGCCACATACTGCCCGAGGATGTCCATGGCCAGCGTGGGCCGGATCACCCCGGCATCGATCTTGCGCTTCACGATTTCGCTCATGCGCCGGTTCAGGTCATTGGGGAAGTACTGCACCTGGGCCAGCATCTCGTGGATCGCTGCACCCGGGATCACGCGTTCGATCCAGAAGTTGTCCTGCTCCTCGGCATCGGCATACACGTGCACTTCAGCCACGCGGCCGAACAGATTGTGCGCATCCCCCATGATGTCCTGATAGGCGCCCATCAGGAAAAAGCCCAGGTAGTAGGGCCGGTCGCCCTCCAGCGAATGCACGGGCAGAAAGCTCTTGTCGTCCATCGCGGAAATGTAGTGACTCACCTTGCCATCCGAATCGCAGGTGAGATCCACCAGCACCGCCCGGCGATCGGGCTTCTCGTCCAGCCGGTCGATGGGCAGAATCGGAAATGACTGGTCGATGGCCCAGTGGTCGAGGATGGATTGAAACACCGAGAAGTCGCAGAGGTAGCGGTCCGTCAGCTTCTCCTCGAGCTCCAGCACTTCAGCCGGAGTGGGATCAATCTCGGCAAGCCGCAGGCGGGCCAGCAAGTCCCGGGCTATGGACCAGTAGAGTTCCTCGACCGTGGCAAGCTGACCAAGCTCCAGGTAGCCCAGGCTGAACAGCGTGCGCGCCTCGATCCGGATTTCCTCGATGTCGTGGTAGGCCTCGATCAGTTCTTCGGGCTCCCGGTCCGGATTGCGAACGTTGTCGAGAATTTTTGCCAGGGACTCCACGGCGGCATGGGGCTCAGCCGGCATCTCCACCTGGTCGGGACCACTGCGCCGGTGTCCTTCGAGCACGGGCACCAGCAGCACGGAGTGATGCGCGGTAATCGCCCGGCCGCTTTCCGACACGATGATAGGCGTCGGCACTTTCTGGACGTCACACACTTCCTTGATGGCGAACACCACGGCGTTGGCGTATTCCTGCAGGCCATAGTTCACACCCGCCTCGCCGCGCGCATGCCCGGCGCCATAGCTGACGCCCAGGCCGCCGCCGATGTCGATGTAGCGGACTGCTACACCCCGCTGGTGCAGCGATGCGTAGATCTGCGTCATCTCCTTGAGCGCCCTCTTCAGCACCTGGATGTCGATGATCTGGCTGCCAATGTGAAAGTGCAGCAGGGCCAGCGACTCAGGTTTGCCCCGGTGCTCCAGTTCCCCGACCAGGCGCACGAGCTCCGGTACGGAAAGGCCGAACTTGGAGCGGGCCCCCCCGGATTCCGACCAGCGCCCCGAGCCACGGGTGGCGAGCCGCACCCGGACACCCAGCGTCGGCACCACGCCCTGGGCGTCAGCGAGGGCCAAAAGCGCCTCGAATTCCGAGTACTTCTCCATCACCGGAATCACGTTCAGCCCAAGCCGCTGGGATGACAGGATCAGCGCCAGCATCGAGCGGTCCTTCACCCCATTGCAGACGAGCAACATCCCGTCCTCAGTCAGGAGCGGCAGACAGGCAATGAGTTCGCCTTTGGAACCGCACTCGAGTCCCATGCCGTACTTGCGGCCGGCATCGAGCACTTCCTCGACCACCTCGTGCAACTGGTTCACCTTGATGGGGTAAACGCCGTTGTAGCGATTGCCGTAATTCGCCTCCTCAATCGCAGCGGCGAAGGCCTCGTTAAGCATGCGAACACGTGATTGCAGCACGTCCTGAAAACGAATGAGCACGGGGAACGAGATGGCGCGGCGCTCGAGTTCCTCAATGAGCTTCACGAAGTCGATAGCCAGCCGGCCATCGCCGAAGGGCCGCACGGCCGCATGGCCCTGCTCGTTGACAAAGAAGAATGAATCACCCCAGAACTCCACGCGATAGAGCTCTGCCGAGTCATCGGGGGTCCAGCGGGCTTCCTGACCGGAAACGGGCTCGATCACCTGGCTGGCATCGCGGGCTACGGAAATTGCACTCTCGGCCAACGGCGTTCCTTCTCAATACGTAAGTCAGGGATTGGCTTACTGGCCCAGCACGCAAGCAAAGATCAGGGGCGCGACGATCGTCGCGTCCGACTCGATGATGAACTTCGGGGTATCGGCGGACAACTTGCCCCACGTGATCTTCTCATTGGGCACCGCGCCTGAGTAGGAGCCGTAGCTGGTGGTTGAGTCACTGATCTGGCAGAAGTAGCCCCAGCGGGGAATGTCACGGATTTGCAGGTCCTGCTCGAGCATGGGCACGACGCAGATCGGAAAATCCCCGGCGATGCCGCCGCCAATCTGGAAGAAGCCAATGGAGTGCTGCCGGCAGTTCGCCTGATACCAGGCCGCCAGCTCCACCATGTATTCGATTCCGGTGCGAACCGTGTGCACGTTTTTCACGTCGCCCGTGATCACGTGCGAACTGTAGATGTTACCCAGGGTGGAGTCTTCCCAGCCGGGCACGAAGATGGGGAGGTTCTTCTCGCAGGCAGCCACGAGCCAGCTGTCCTTCGGGTCAATCTGGTAGTACTTCTTCAGGGCACCCGACTTGAGGATCCGGTAGAAGAACTCGTGGGGGAAATACCTCTCGCCCTGACCGTCGGCCCGGGTCCATTCGTCGAGCACGGCCCGCTCGATCCGGCGGATGGCCTCTTCCTCCGGGATGCAGGTGTCCGTCACCCGGTTCAGGTGGCGGGCCAGCAGGGCTTCTTCGTCGGCCGCAGTGAGGTGCCGGTACCCCGGTATCCGGACATAGTGGTCGTGGGCAACCAGATTAAAGACGTCCTCCTCCAGGTTGGCACCCGTGCAGCAGATCCCATGGACCTTGCCCTGCCGGATCATCTCGGCAAGGGACAGGCCCAGTTCGCCGGTGCTCATGGCGCCGGCCAGGGTCACGAACATATAACCGCCAACCTCCAGATGCCGCACGTAGGCATCGGCCGCATCCACGAGGGCGGCACTGTTGAAGTGCCGGAAATGGTGGTGAACGAATTTGCTGATTTCGGCCATGGGGTTTCACTTCGGAGGGCACCGAAAGCTTAGGGAATACCGACCCGGGGAACAATAGACAGTTTCGGCGCCGGAGACGGACGCGGCCTGCTCGGGTACACCCTACTCAGGCGTAACGGGCACCTGCTGGGTGAGGCAGTGAAACGTCCCGAGCCCGACCACGACGTCCCGGCAGTCGAGGCTCACGATCCGTCGCCCGGGGAAACAGCGGGCCAGGATAGCCGCAGCCTCCTCGTCGACCGGGCAGTTGAAGGTGGGCAGCAGGACTACCCGGTTCCCGACATAGAAGTTGGCGTAGCTGGCGGGCAGCCGGTTGCCGTCCCGATACAGGGGGGCCGGCATGGGCAGTTCCAGGACCCGCAAGGGACGGCCGTCGGCAAGCTGCATACCGGCGAGCCGCTCGCGGTTCTCCTTGAGGGGGGCGTAGTTTTCGTCAGCGGGGTCCTGCTCGACCACGGTCACTACGAGATCCTCAGCGACGAAGCGCGTGAGGTCATCGATGTGACCGTCCGTATCGTCGCCGACGATACCCTCACCCAGCCAGAGGATCCGGGTAACCCCCAGCAGCGCCTTGAGCTGCGCCTCGATCTGCGTGCGGCTTAGGTCGGGGTTGCGGTTTGGGTTGAGAAGGCACTGCTCCGTGGTCAGCAACGTCCCCAGGCCATTGACCTCTATCGAGCCACCCTCGAGCACCAGGGGGACAGTCTGGCAGGGGATGCCGAGTGCCGTCGCCATGCGCTGGGGAATGGCATTGTCCAGATCGAAGGGCGGGTACTTGCCACCCCACGCGTTGTACTGGAAATCCAGGGCCTGCAAGGTCGGCCGCCGGTCCGCGGTTTGGCCTGCGTCCCGGGTCACAAAAATCGCCCCGTGGTCCCGGCACCAGGCGTCATTCGTCGGGAACTGGTGCAGCACGACCTTGTCGGCCGGCACTTTGCCTTCGAGCAGCTTCTGCACATGGTAGCCGTGCCCTGAGTCACGGACGTTGATGCGCACCAGCTCGCCTTTGGCCAGCGCGGCGACGGCCTCAGCCAGAATCCGTTCCACCGCGGGCAGGTGGTCCGTCCAGGTATCGGGGTTGTGGGGCCAGGAAAACCAGGTGGCCTGGTGCGGACTCCACTCGGCCGGCATGCGGTAACCGGCTGCTGCTGAACTCCCTTGCATGGGAACGAAGTGTACCCGCTAGCGCGGGAAGCTGACCAACGTTCCTGCCAGGCTTGCCAGGAAATCAGGAAAGCCCCGGTGTGCAGTCCCGGGGCCTTAAGAGCAGTGCAAACGCGCCCGGTCAGTCGTCGCAATTTTTCCAGCGGTGTGGGTGGTGCCGGTGCTTGCGGTGACCCCGGCCATAGTCCCGGTCGTCGTGGTGATAGCGATCGGCAGAATAGTAGGACGGGTACCAGACCACCGGCGGGCGCGGCGACGCATAGCCGTAGCCCCCCCAGATCATATCGACACCCAGCCGGACCTGTGGCTGGGACCAGTATTGACCACGGCCGTAATCCGGGTAGTAGAAACGTTCATCGGCACTCGCAGCGGCACTGGCCAGCAGTCCCAGGAGGGCGACCACACCCAGCGTTCTCGGTTGCAACATATACAGTGTCCTCGGTTGTGGCGACGACTGCAGACTACCGACCGGGCCATTAATCCTGACTGAAGCCACTGCGGGTTCTTATGTCAATCGCCGCGGGATGCCGCGCCGACCGGTGTTCCGCCCGTGATCGGGGTATGGATTGCCATTGGCGGTATGATCGGGGGCGAGCAAGACTGAAGCCAAACAAAACGCCACTTTCTGTCACAGGACCGATGCCGCCGCCCTCCTTCGCTGTTCAGAGCAAGCTGCCCGACGTCGGTACCACGATCTTCACCGTCATGTCCCAGCTGGCGACCGAGCATGGCGCCATCAACTTGTCCCAGGGCTTCCCGGACTTCCCGGCGCCCGCCGGACTGCTCGACCGGGTCAGTCACCACCTGCGCGCCGGGCACAACCAGTACGCACCCATGGGTGGGCTGCCGGCACTGCGGGCGCAGATTGCCCACAAGACACTTGCCCTTTACGGCCGATCGGTCGATCCCGACTCCGAAGTCACCGTAACCTCGGGCGCCACCGAGGCGCTGTTCTGTGCGATCGAAGCGGTCGTGCGGCCTGGCGACGAAGTGCTCTGCCTGGATCCCGCCTACGACTCCTACGATCCTGCAATACGCCTGGCCGGCGGCCACGCCGTCCACATTCCGCTGCGGCAACCGGAGTTCAGCGTGGACTGGGACCGGGTGCGGTCGGCAATCACACCACGCACGCGCCTGCTGATTCTCAATTCCCCGCACAATCCGACGGGCGCGGTACTGTCGGCGGAGGATATGGCGGTGCTCACTGAACTTGTTCGCGGCACCCGCCTGCTGCTGCTCGGCGACGAGGTCTATGAGCACATCATCTTTGACGACCGCCGGCACGAGAGCCTGCTGCGCTACCTGGAACTGGCGGAACGCAGCCTGGTGGTGTCGTCTTTCGGCAAGACCTACCACGCGACCGGCTGGAAAATCGGCTACTGCGTGGCGCCGGCGGCGCTCACCCGGGAATTTCGCCGGGTGCACCAGTTCGTGCAGTTCTGCGTGGTCACGCCGATGCAGTGGGCGCTTGCCGATTTCCTGGAAAGCGACCCGGGGCACTATCTGGACCTCCCTGCCTTCTACCAGGTCAAGCGCGACCAGTTCTGCGCGCTACTGCAGCCCTCGCGCTTCCGGTTTACACCCTCCGCCGGCACCTACTTCCAGTTGCTCGACTACAGCGCCATCACCGGGGAGCCCGACGTGGATTACGCCCAGCGGCTGACACGGGAGGCTGGTGTGGCCTGCATTCCGGTGTCGGTCTTCTGTGCCGAACCGCTCACCATCCCGCGCCTGCGCTTCTGTTTCGCGAAGGACCCGGCCACGCTGGAACGCGCCGCGGAGATTCTGTGCAGGATCTGACCATAACGCTGCTGCAAACCGAGCTGTTGCAGGAGCGGCTTTAGCCGCGATTCCACGAACAATGCGCCGCCTCCTCGTCTTCCAGCACGTCCCCCACGAGATTCTGGGCACCCTCGATCCGCTGCTGCGGGACGCCGGCTTCCGCATCCGCTACGTCAATTTCGGGCGCAACCCGGATGCCGTGCCCGACCTGGAGCGTTATCACGGCCTGATCGTGCTCGGCGGCCCGATGAACTGCGACCAGGTGACGCGCCACCGGCACCTGGCGACGGAGGTCGCCGCGATCCAGGCGGCCATTCGGGACGGGAAGCCGGTGCTGGGTATCTGCCTGGGATCCCAGCTGCTCGCCCGGGCCCTGGGCGCGCCGGTCACACGCCACCACAGCAAGGAAATCGGCTGGTACGACGTCGCGCCCACGGAGGACGGCCAGAGTGACCCGCTCTTCCGGCACTTCGACGCGAGCGAGAAGATCTTCCAGTGGCACGGGGACACCTTCGCCATCCCGCACGGGGCCTTACACCTGGCCGCGTCACCGGCCTGTGCTCATCAGGCGTTCCGCTTTGGCCACAACGTCTACGGCCTGCAGTTCCACCTGGAAGTGGACGAGCCCATGATTCACCGCTGGCTGCGCGCACCGGTGAACGTGCGCGAACTCGACGGCCTGCAGGGAGTGATTGATCCTGGTGTGATTGCGCAGGTAACGCCACAATTCATCACCCGCTCCCGCACGCTGGGCGATGCAGTCTTCGGCGAATTTATCCGGCTCTTTCAGGGCAGACACCGGCGGACGCTGCTCCCCTCCCGGTAACTCCCGCTGTAGGAGCGCCTTCAGGCGCGACCACTCATGGTCAAGGGGCAAAAACCTCCTGCAACGTGCTGAGCGTAGAGGATAGCGTCCGGCTGCCGACCGCGCCCAACCGCCTCACCAGGCGGACCTGATCCAGAGTCCGGATCTGATCGAGCAGGATCAGCCCGGGCTTGCCCGCAAAGCGCACCGGAATGCGGAATGGCGCCGGCTCGCTGCCGCGTGTCAGCGGTGCGACGATCGCCGTCCGCAGGTGGGCGTTCATCTCCGGAGGGGATACGACAAGGCACGGTCTTGTCTTGCGGATCTCGCTACCCCGGGTGGGATCGAGAGTTGCCAGCCAGACTTCGCCGCGCCTTACCACACGAAATCCTCGTCGTCGGCATTGCCAAATTCCGGCCAGACGAGCGCGTCACCGCCACTCGAACCAAGGACCTTGCAGGCTTGTGCCCACCCTGCCCGAGCGTCCTGCTTTGCCCTGCGCAGGACAATGGCATCGCCCTCCACGGTCATCTCAGCGACGCCTTCCTGGAGCCCCACCTGGGCAAGGATGGGCTTTGGAATCAGCACGCCTTGCGAGTTCCCGAGCTTGCGGATCGTCGTTTTCACTGGCTGAAGAAACACTCTTTTCTGACCTTCCGCCATGTTATTACATTGTTGATACGCTTCGCATCCAGGATTGTCACAGGGCAGGCTGGCCGCAGCCACAGTCAAATGGCATGACTCCCTGCAGATTCGCCCCGCCCGGCGGGCCTTGCGTCGTGGATTGAATATCGGCTCGGGCGGCCCCATGTTTGGCCCGTCAGTTGCGCCGGGGCTACTATGCCCGCACGACCTGCAAGGACACCCTAGTGAGCGCGATCCCGGCCGAGGCCACGGCCACCCATCCCCTCGCCCCAGCCGCCGACCCGCGGCTCGCCCGCGTGGCTCTGCCGGTGCGCGGCATGACCTGCGGTGCCTGCGCCACCCGGCTGGAAAAGGCCCTGGGCCTGGTGGCCGGCGTGGATTCGGTGAACGTCAATTTTGCAGTCGAGCGCGCCACTGTGACCTACGACCCGGCCCGGCTCCACCTGCCGGCTATCGCCGACGCCATCGTCAAGGCCGGCTTCGAGGTGCCGACGGAAACGTTCGCCTTTCCCATCGAAGGTATGACCTGCAGCACCTGTTCGACCCGCGTCGAGAAGGCCCTGCGCCAGGTGCCCGGCGTCATTGAAGCCAACGTCAATCTCGCCATCGAGCGGGCCGACGTGCGCGCCATTCCCGGGGTTACTCGCCTCGCCGATCTCGTCGACGCCGTGGCGAAGGCCGGCTATGGCGCCCGGATCGAGTCGCCGGCCACATCCCAGGCGCAGGCCGAGGAGGAGCATCGCCAGCGCGATCAGGCAGCCTTGCGGCGCGAGTTCGCGCTATTGCTGATCTCAGCGACCCTGGCAGCGCCGTTTCTGTTTCAGATGCTTGCGATGTCGCTCGACCTGGACTGGCACCTGCCGGCGTGGGACGAAATTCTGCTCGCCACGCCAGTGCAATTCGTGATTGGTGCCCGTTTCTACCGCTCGGCGTGGAAAGCCCTGAAAGCCCGGTCGGGCAACATGGATGTACTGGTCGTGCTCGGCACGACCGCAGCCTATGGCTACAGCCTGTACCTGCTGGGAACCCTCGGCCTCATGGGTGCCATGGGCAAGCTCTACTTCGAAGCCTCGGTGATCATCATCACACTGGTCCTGCTCGGCAAGTTTCTGGAAAGCAGGGCCAAGCGCGGCACGACCGCCGCGATCCGGCAGCTGATGGACCTGCGGCCCCAGACGGCCCGGCTGCGTCGTGCAGATGGCAGCGGGAATCATTCAGAGGAGGAAGTGCCGATCAGCGAAGTACGGACCGGCGACCTCGTGATCGTGCGGCCGGGCGAACGCGTCCCGGTGGACGGTGAGGTCATGGCCGGTCGCAGCGAGCTGGATGAGTCGCTGATCACGGGCGAAAGCCTGCCGGTGGACAAGCAGCCCGGCAGCCAGGTGACGGGGGGCGCGATCAACGGCACGGGCCTGCTGGAAGTGCGCGCCACGGCCGTTGGCGCCGACTCCACCCTGGCCCGAATCATCCGGCTCGTCGAGAACGCCCAGGGCGGCAAGGCGCCGGTGCAGCGCCTGGTTGACCAGATCAGCGCCATTTTTGTCCCCATCGTCGTGATCCTGGCCGTAATTACCTTCCTCGGCTGGTTCACCGTCACCGGCAATTTCGAGCAGGCCTTCATCTCCGCCGTCGCTGTCCTGGTGATTGCCTGCCCCTGCGCCCTCGGTCTCGCCACGCCGACCGCCATCATGACGGGCACCGGCGCCGCCGCGAGAGCCGGAATCCTGATCAAGGACGTGGAATCCCTCGAGCGGGCGCACCGCCTCGACACCATCGTTTTCGACAAGACCGGCACGCTCACCGCGGGTCGGCCAACTATCGTCGGCACTGCGACTCTCCGGGGTAGCGAGGACCAGCTGTTGCAGCTCGCGGCGTCAGTCCAGTACGGCAGCGAGCACCCGCTGGCTCGCGCGATGCTTGCGGCGACGGAGCAGCACAAGCTGCCGCTCCTGCCCGTGGCTGACTTTCGGAGTCACACCGGCCGCGGCGTCAGCGGCACCGTCGCCGGGCGGGAACTGTTCATCGGCAACATTGGCTTACTGAATGAACAGGGTATCGCCGCCGGAGCGGCAGCAGACCGCGTTCGCGACTGGGAACTGCAGGGCCGCACAGCGGTGTTCATTGCCGACCGGGACGGTGTACTGGGCGTCCTGGCCATCGCCGACCCCTTGCGACCGGAGGCGCTCGAGGCCGTGGCCGCCCTGCGCCGGATGGGCGTGCGCACGCTGATGTTGTCGGGCGATGCAGAACCGGTGGCCGCGGAAGTCGGCCGGCAGGCCGGCGTGGACGAGGCCCGTGGTGCCGTGCGGCCCGAGGGCAAGGCCGAGGCCATCCAGCAACTGCGCACTGCCGGCCGGGTGGTCGGCATGCTGGGCGACGGTATCAATGACGCGCCAGCCCTGGCTGCCGCCGACGTCGGCATCGCCATGGGCACCGGTACGGACATCGCCATGGAAACCGCCGGGATCACCCTGATGCGCCCTGACCCCCGCCTCGTGGCCGGCGCCATCGAGGCCAGCCGCGCCACGTTCCGCAAGATCAAGCAGAACCTGTTCTGGGCCTTCATCTACAATCTGATCGGCATTCCTCTGGCGGCCTTCGGCTACCTGAGCCCCGCCCTCGCCGGCGCGGCCATGGCCATGAGCAGCGTGAGTGTCGTGACTAATTCATTGCTATTGCGCCGCTGGCGCCCGACGAAGGAGCGAAACCAACCATGATGACCGGGGGACGAAACGTCATGAAGACTGAATTCAAGGTGCAGGGGATGACCTGCGGCGGCTGCGAGCGCAGCGTCCAGAACGCGCTGACGAGCCACAAGGGCGTCGTCGCGGCAAAGGCAGATCGGGCGAGCGGCACTGTCGCCGTCGAGTTCGATCCTGCCCAGATCGAGCAGGCGGCCCTCGCCAAGGCCATCACTGCCGCCGGCTTCCAGGTCGCCGCCTGATCCGCGTAGGAGCGTCTTCAGCCGCGACCCCGGTATTTTCCTCTGAGGAGCGTCTCAGCGACGAATGGGGGAAATACCGGGGTCGCGGCTGAAGACGCTCCTACACTCAGTGCGCCCCCATGAAGCCGCCACCGGTGGTCATCGGCCCCGGGGCTTTCCAGCGCACCCAGACGGCGAACAACACCACGAGTACGGTGAGACCACCCACCATTTCGAACACCGCGTGGGGTCCGATCGCATCGAACAGGCGCCCCCCAATGGCAGTGCAAACGAAGATGCCAACGGCCCCGGAAATATTGAACAGGCCGATGACGGCACCCCGGGACGCTATCGGCGCTTCCTGGCCAATCAACGTGGCCGCCCCGACGAAGGCGCTGATCTGGCCGATACCGAGCAGGACGAAGAAGATCAGCGACTCCTTCGCCAGCGGATCATCCACGAGGTCCGTAAAGAGAAAGCCAAGAGCGGCCAGTGACATGCAGATCAGCGTGCCGGTGACGCGATTCACCTTGTCGAGCATGTAGCCCATCACGGGCAGCCAGAGCAGGCCCGCACCCGTGGCGGCACCGAACAGCAGCCGGCCCTGGGCGGTTGCTTCGGCGGGGTCCATGCCGGCCGCCATACCGGCGCTCGTGCCCCACAGATTCACGAAGGTGCCAATCACCACCAGGTCGCCCCGGGCGATAAACGCGCAGGCATAGGCGAGCGCGATGCGCGGATTACGCGCGGCGGAGAAGCCGCTGCGCACGAGTACGGCCAGCGGCAGGCGCGCCTCCATGCTGACCACCGTGCCCTTCTTCAGGCCGGTCGCCACGACCGCCGCCGAGATAAAGCATAGCCCGGCGACGAGGAAGTGCACGATGTAGCCGGCAGTCTCTGCATCCTGGCCCCGCGACACGAAGCTCTTCATCAGGCCACCGAGACCCACGGTGAGCACGATCACCCCGAAGCCGTTCAGCGTACCGATGAGTGCCGTGGACCTTCCCCGGGACGAATTGGCTGGATAGTCCGCCGAGATGGTTTGCAGCATGGCCGTGGCGAGGCCGATGCCGACCGCGTAGACCACCCGGTAGGCGGTGAGCTCAGTGACAGATTCGGCAAACGGGTACAGGGCGTAGGCTAGCCCCATGAAGATGAAGCCGACACTGAACACCTGGCTACGGCCAATGCGGTCGGCGAGTATTCCTGCGGGCCCGAACACCAGCAGCAGCGCCACCTCGTTCCAGGCGGCCAGGTCGCCAGCGATCTGGCCCTGCTCGGCAATGGGGATCTTCAGGTAGACATTGAGGATGTAGGGCGTGCTGACGGAGACGAACGCCAGCAGGCCAATGGCCGTGAAGGCGGCATACAGCAGCGTGGCGAAATTCGACCGGCTGATGTCGTTTGCAAGCTGGACGAACCAGAATTTCTGGCCCGGCGCTGGCGCGGCGACCGCGGCTGCGGATGACTCAGACAAAGATGTGAATTGCCTTGTTGTGCGTGTAGCTCAGCAACTCCTCCAGGCATTCCTCTCGCCCAAGTCCGCTGTTCTTCCAGCCACCGAAGGGCATGCCGACGAAATGCCGGGCCGTGGTGTTGATCCACACGAAGCCGGATTGCAGGGCCCGGGCAAACGTCATGGCCGTCTTGAGGTCCCGGGTCCAGACCCCGGACGCCAGGCCGTACTCCGTGGCATTTGCCATTGCGATCGCTTCCTCCTGGGTCTTCCACTT
>CAYMKJ010000229.1:0-13334 GCA_964391025.1 uncultured Chromatiaceae bacterium | reverse complement strand
GTGGCTTGGGCCACCGCCCGGGCGACCCGCTTCGTGCCGCGACCGAACTTGTCGATCTCAAAGACCCCCAGGGGACCGTTCCAGATGATGGTCCCGGCCCGGGCGATGAGCCGGGCGTAGAGCTCGGCCGTGCGCGGCCCGATGTCGAGGATCAGATCGTTCGGACCCACCTTGCTCACAGAGCGGGTGGCCGCCGCCGCCTTCTGGGAAACGGCCTTCGCCACGACCACGTCGGTCGGCACGGGGATGGAAGCCCGAAAGCCCTTGCCAGCCAGACGCCGGGCCTCGCCGACCAGGCCCTTCTCGTAGAGCGATTTGCCCACCGCATGCCCGGCGGCCGCGATGAAGGTATTGGCGATCCCGCCGCCGACGATCAATTGATCAACCTGCCGCGCCAGGGATTTCAGCACCGTGAGCTTGGTTGAGACCTTGGAACCACCGACGATGGCGACGACAGGTCGCGTTGGCTTGCGCAGCACCCGCTCGAGTGCCTCGAGCTCCGCCATTAGCAGCGGGCCGGCACAGGCCACGGGCGCGTACTTCGCGACGCCGTGGGTGCTGGCCTCGGCCCGGTGGGCCGTGCCGAACGCGTCCATCACGAAGATGTCGCACAGTTTCGCCATCTGCCTGGCGAGCGTCGGCGAGTTCTTCTTCTCACCAGGATTGAAGCGCACGTTCTCGCAGAGCACCACTTCGCCGTCAGCAATCTCGAAACCCCGGAGCCAGTCCCGCACCAGCGGCACAGGCTGACCCAGCAGTTCTGCCAGCCGGTTCGCGACCGGCCGCAGCGACAACTCCGGAGCGAAGATCCCCTCCTTGGGGCGCCCCAGATGCGAGAGCAGGATTACGGCGGCGCCGCGCGCCAGTGCCAGGCGGATGGTGGGTAACGCCGCCAGGATGCGCGCCTCACTGGTCACACGGCCGTTCTTCACCGGCACGTTGAAATCCACGCGGATGAGCACCCGCTTGCCGGCGAGGCTCTGGTCGGTCATCCGCAAAACGTTAGTCGTCATTTTGCCTGGATGAGTGCGAGGGTGGTGTCGAGCATACGGTTGGAAAAGCCCCACTCGTTGTCGTACCAGCTCAAAACCTTGACGAGCGTGCCGCCACAAACCCGCGTTTGCGTGGCATCGAAAATGGAACTGCGCGGATCGTGGTTAAAGTCGACCGAGACGAGCGGCTCCGTGTTGTAACCGAGGATGCCCTTCAGGTCGCCCTCGGAAGCCGCCTTGAGAATGCCGTTAACCTCTTCCACGGTCGTCGCCCGGGACGCGGTGAACGTCAGGTCCACCACCGAGACGTTAATAGTCGGCACGCGCATGGCGAAGCCGTCCAGTTTGCCGTTCAGCTCCGGGAGCACGAGGCCGACAGCCGATGCAGCCCCCGTCTTGGTCGGAATCATCGACTGGGTGGCAGAGCGGGCCCGCCGCAGATCCTCGTGATACACGTCGGTCAGCACCTGGTCGTTGGTGTAGGCGTGGATCGTCGTCATCAGTCCCTGCACCAGGCCCAGTTTCTCGTGCAACGGCTTGACCAGCGGCGCCAGGCAGTTGGTCGTGCAGGAGGCGTTGGAGATGACCGTGTGGGACGCTTTCAGCGACTGGTGATTCACGCCGTAAACGATCGTGGCATCCACGTCCTTGCCGCCTGGCGCGGAGATGATCACCTTCTTTGCTCCGGCCTTCAGGTGCGCGGCAGCTTTTTCCTTGCTCGTAAACAGGCCCGTGCACTCGAGCACGACGTCCACGCCCAGCTCACCCCAGGGCAGTTCCGCGGGATTGCGCTTGGCCAGCACCCGGATCCTGTCCCCGTTCACCACCATGCAGTCGCCATCCACCGCAATGGTCCCCGGAAACTTGCCGTGGGCTGTGTCGTGGCGCGTCAGGTGCGCGTTGGTATTCGCGTCGCCCAGGTCGTTGAGAGCGACAATGGCAATCTCGCCGGTGCGCTTCGCCTCGTAGAGGGCACGCAGAACATTGCGGCCGATGCGGCCGTAGCCATTGATGGCGACTTTGACGGGCATTCGAATGTCTCCTTGACTACTACGCGCCGAGCAACTCCAGCGCTTCCTTCACAACGCGCTCCGGGGTGAAACCGAAGTGCTGAAACAGATCCCTGGCGGGGGCTGACTTGCCGAACACGTCGAGACCGATGATGCGGCCCGCCGGACCGACCCAGCGATGCCAGGTTTCGGTCACGCCCATCTCGATGGCGATCCGGCGCTGCACGGCAGACGGCAGCACCGACTCCCGCCACGCCGCATCCTGGGCCGCGAACACCGTCGGGCACGGCATGGAAACCACGCGCACGCCGTGGCCCTTCGCGGTGAGGGCGTCCGCAGCCGCAACCGCGAGGGACACTTCCGACCCGGTGGCAATCAGGATCAGGTCGACGCGGGCGGCATCCCGGAGCACATAGCCACCGCGCCGGATGGCGGCGACCTGCGCCGGCTGGCGCGGCTGGGCAGGCAAGGCCTGGCGGGTCAGCACGAGGCTGCTCGGACCATTGGCCCGCTCGATGGCATCCTGCCAGGCGACGGCGGTCTCCACCGCGTCGCAGGGTCGCCAGACCCGCATATTGGGAATCAGCCGCAGGCTCGCGGTGTGCTCCACGGACTGGTGGGTCGGCCCGTCTTCGCCGAGGCCGATCGAATCGTGGGTGAAGACAAAGATAGAGCGGAGCTCCATCAGGGCCGCCATGCGCAGCGCATTTCGCGAGTAGTCGGAGAAGGTCAGGAAGGTGCCACCGAAGGGAATGTAGCCGCCGTGCGCCACCATGCCGTTCATCGCCGCCGACATGCCGAACTCCCGGACACCCCAGGAGATGTAGTTGCCAGCCACGTGATTGGGAACCACCGTGACGGCCTCCCTGATGCGCGTCAGGTTGGACCCGGTCAGGTCGGCAGACCCGCCGAACAGTTCTGGCAGGTTGGGCGCAAAGGCATTGAGTGCGTCCTCGGAGGATTTGCGCGTGGCTTTGGCGGCCGTGTCCGTCGCGATCCGGGCGAGCGCGCTTTCGGCAGACGCCGGCCAGCTGTCGGGCAGTTTCCCGGCCATGCGCCGGTCGAACTCCCCAGCCGCCGCCGGATAGTCCCGGCCATAGGCGGCAAACAGGTCGCGCCACTGCTGTTCAAGGCGCGCTCCGACGGCGTGGGCGTCCCATCCGGTCCGGATGTCGGCCGGCACCTCGAACGGCGGCGCGGTCCAGCCCAGGAATTTGCGGGCCGCGGCGGCCTCGTCAGGGCCCAGTGCTTCGCCATGCACTCTTTCCGTGCCCTGCTTGTTGGGCGCACCCCAGCCGATGACGGTCTTGCAGCAAAGCAGGGAAGGCCGGCCGGTCTCGTTGCGGGCCGACTCGATCGCCTTGCTCACGGCCTCGGGATTGTGGCCGTCCACGTCGGCGACGACGTGCCAGCCGCAGGCGCGGAAGCGGGCCGGTGTGTCGTCGGCAAACCAGTTCCTGACGTGCCCGTCGATCGAGATGCCGTTGTCATCGTAGAGGCAAATCAGCTTGCCGAGGCCCAGCGTGCCCGCCAGGGAGCAGGCCTCGTGGGAAATGCCCTCCATCAGGCAGCCATCGCCGAGAAACACCCAGGTGTGGTGATCCACTACGGGAAAGCCCGGCCGGTTGAACTCGGCGGCCAGCAACTTTTCCGCCAGAGCCATGCCCACTGCATTGGCCAGCCCCTGGCCCAGCGGGCCGGTGGTGGTCTCGATGCCGAGATGCAGGTCGCGCTCCGGATGCCCCGCGGTGTGGGCACCCAGCTGCCGGAACCGGCGGATTTCGTCGAGGGACAGCGGATACCCGGTCAGGTTCAGGAGGGAATACAGCAGCATCGACCCGTGCCCGTTCGAGAGCACGAAGCGGTCCCTGTCGGGCCAGGCCGGGTTGGCGGGGTTGTGCCGGAGGTAGTCGTTCCAGAGCACTTCGGCGATGTCGGCCATGCCCATGGGCATGCCGGGGTGGCCGGACCTGGCCTGTTCGACCGCGTCCAGGGAGAGCACACGGATGGCATTGGCCAGCTTCCGGCGCTCGGCGGCAGGGCGGGACGTTCGGGCTGTGGCTGGCATGGAATCCCCAACGCTCCGGGACGAGTGGTGAGGAATGCTCGCTAACGCCCCCAGCGGGCGCGCATTGTCGCGTAACAGTAGAGGACCCGCAACGGGGTTGGCTACCGCTGCTTATGTCACCGCCGGCCCGGGCGACGACACGCCGTTGCATCAGCGTCTATAATTCCCGCCCCAAATAACCACAACCGGACACTCCATGGGCAGCCGCACGCTTTTTACCTCCGAATCCGTCTCCGAAGGTCACCCCGACAAGATGGCGGACCAGATTTCAGATGCCGTCCTGGATGCCATCCTGGCCCAGGAACCGGAATCCCGCGTGGCCTGTGAAACGTTGATCAAGACAGGCTTCGTTCTGGTCTCCGGTGAAATCACCACCAACGCCTGGGTGGATCTCGAGAAGCTGGTTCGCGAGGTCGTGTGCGACATCGGCTATGACCACTCGGACAAGGGCTTCGACGGCAACTCGTGTGGCGTGCTGAATGCCATCGGCAAGCAGTCGACCCATATCGCCCAGGGCGTGGCGCGCAAGTCGAAGCGCGCACAGGGCGCCGGTGACCAGGGAATGATGTTCGGCTACGCCGCGAAAGAAACGGACGTGCTCATGCCGTTGCCCATCACCCTGGCCCACCGGCTCGTGAAGCGGCAGTCCGAGGTACGCCGCAAGGGCAAGCTCAAGTGGCTCCGGCCGGACGCCAAGAGCCAGGTCACGGTGGTCTACGAGGACGACAGGCCGGTGGGTCTCGATGCCGTGGTGCTGTCCACCCAGCACGCGCCCGGCATCAATCAGAAGGCCATTCGCGAAGCCGTGATCGAGGAGATCCTGCGACCAGTGATCGGCAAGAAATGGTTTGCCTCGCTGAAGAAGGACAAGATTCACATCAACCCGACCGGCGCCTTCGTGATCGGCGGACCCATGGGCGACTGTGGCCTGACCGGCCGCAAGATCATCGTGGACACCTACGGCGGCATGGCCCGCCATGGGGGCGGCGCGTTCTCGGGCAAGGACCCGACGAAGGTGGACCGTTCGGCCGCCTATGCCGCCCGTTATGTCGCCAAGAACATCGTCGCCGCCGGCATTGCCGACCGCTGCGAGGTGCAGGTCTCCTACGCCATCGGCGTCGCCGAACCGACCTCCGTGAGCGTGGATACCTTCGGCACCAGCAGGATCGGCCCGGAACGGCTCACCCAGCTGGTCCGCAGGCACTTCGACCTGACGCCCTACGGCATCCGTAAAATGCTGGATCTGCACCGGCCCATCTACCGGCCCACGGCGGCCTATGGCCACTTCGGCCGCGAAGAACCGAACTTCACGTGGGAACGAACTGACAAGGCCGAAGCCCTGCAGCGGGATGCCCGCGGCAAGCGCTGAGTCCGTCACCCTGAATTGAACTGCCAGCCCATAGAACCGAGGACGCCCCGATGAGCACCAAGCCTGTTTTCGCCAGCAAGGACGACTTCCGCGTCGCCGATTTGAGCCTCGCCGAGTGGGGTCGCAAGGAAATCGCGATTGCCGAAACCGAGATGCCAGGGCTCATGGCCCTCTGCGAGGAGTTCGGCAAGTCGCAGCCGCTGAAGGGGGCCCGGATTGCCGGCTGCCTGCACATGACGATCCAGACGGCCGTCCTGATCGAGACCCTGGTCAAGCTGGGCGCGGAGGTTCGCTGGTCGTCCTGCAACATCTTCTCCACTCAGGATCACGCCGCCTCCGCCGTGGCTGCTGCCGGGGTTCCGGTGTTCGCCTGGAAAGGCGAGACCGAGGAGGAGTACTGGTGGTGTGTCGAGCAGACCATTCGCGGACCCAGGGGCTGGGCGCCCAACATGATTCTGGATGACGGCGGCGACCTGACTGCCATCATGCACGACAAGTATCCCGAACTGATGAAGGATGTCCGGGGCATCTCCGAGGAGACCACCACCGGTGTCGGCCGGCTCTACGAGATGGCTACCGGTGGCCGGCTGATGTGCCCGGCCATTAATGTCAACGACTCCGTCACCAAGTCCAAGTTCGACAATCTCTACGGCTGCCGCGAGTCGCTGGTGGATGGCATCAAGCGGGCCACCGACGTGATGATTGCCGGCAAGATCGCGGTGGTCGCCGGCTACGGCGACGTCGGCAAGGGCTGCGCCCAGTCTCTCCGCGGCCTCGGCGCCACCGTCTGGATCACGGAGATCGATCCGATCAACGCCCTGCAGGCGGCCATGGAAGGCTACCGGGTCGTCACCCTGGACCAGGCCTGCGACAAGGCCGACATCTTCGTCAGCGCCACGGGCAATTTCGGCGTGATCACCTACGACCACATGGCGAAGATGAAGAACCAGTCCATCGTCTGCAACATCGGTCACTTCGACAGCGAGATCGACGTGGCGTCCTTGCGCAAACTCAAGTGGGACAACATCAAGCCCCAGGTGGACCACATCATCTTCCCCGACGGCAAGCGGCTTATCCTCCTGGCCGAGGGCCGGCTGGTGAACCTCGGTTGTGGCACGGGCCACCCGAGCTTCGTCATGTCGAACTCCTTCACCAACCAGGTCCTGGCGCAGATGGATCTGTGGCAAAACCCGACCAAGTACGAGAAGAAGGTCTATGTGCTGCCGAAGTACCTGGACGAGAAGGTCGCACGCCTGCACCTGAAGAAGATCGGCGTGGAGCTGACCACGCTGACCCAGAAGCAGGCCGACTATCTCCGCGTGCCGGTTCAGGGCCCCTACAAGCCGGATCACTACCGCTATTGAGCGCATAACGCGACGGTCGTCGCATTTCAGGAGCCGTCGCCGCGGGGCCCGGCCGCGTCTGCGAAACTCGTTCGCCGGCTGGCCGGGGCCACCGTTATAGTTTCGCCATGCCTCCTCCGATACGCATCCTGCACATTACCGATCCGCACCTCCACGCCCATCGGGAGGCGCGCATGCGCGGCGTGAACACGGACGACACGCTCGTGGCTACGCTGAAGCAGGCGCTGGCCGATCCGCGCCGGCCGGATGTGATCCTGGCCACGGGCGATCTGGTTCAGGACGAGACCCGCGCCGGGTACGAGCGTTTCCGGGAACTCACCGGAAATCTGGGCCTGCCGGTCTACTGCCTGCCAGGGAATCACGATGAGCCGGATCTCATGCGTGACGTGCTGTCCCAGCCACCCTTCCAGTATTGTGGCGTCGCACAACTCCGCGACTGGTCCCTCGTGATGCTGAACACTTTTGCCAGCAACGACGACGGTGGACTGCTGGCGCCGCGGGAGCTCGAGTTCCTCGAACGGACGCTGGCGAGCAGCCAGTCCGGCCATTGCCTGATCGCCCTGCACCATCAGCCCGTGCCCATGGGCAGCCGCTGGCTGGACAACGTGGCCCTGCGCAACGCGGACGAGTTCCTGACCATCTGCGACCGGCATGCCCACGTGCGCGGGATCGTCTGGGGGCATGTCCACCAGTCGTCCGACCGGGAGCGGCAGGGTGTCCGGCTGATGAGCACGCCGTCCACTTGTTCCCAGTTCAAACCCGCGTCCGACCTGTTCGCCCTCGATACCCGTCCGCCGGGCTACCGGTGGCTTGATCTCCACGCCGATGGCAGCATCGACACATCGGTAGTCTGGGTAGGCTGAGGCGTATGGCCGTTGCCACGCACCGCGGGGGGCGCCTCCTGGCCCTGCGCATCCTTGTCCTGGGGCTGGGCTGCTGGACAGCGGCCGCATCCGCCCTCCCCCTGTGGGAGCTCACAGGCACGCGCAATCACGTCATGGTGCTCGGGTCCATCCACTTTCTTCGCGCTGCCGACTACCCGCTGGCCCCCGCGATCACGAACGCCTTTGACCAGGCGGATATCGTGCTGATGGAGATCGACATGGACGATCTCGACCCGATCGCCAGCGCGCAGACCGTTGCCGCGCTGGCGGAGGACAACAAGGGACGCCAGTTACCGGAACTGCTGGGTCCTGACGCCTGGCGAGCGGCGTCTGCCGAAGCGCGAAAACTTGGCCTCGATCTGGCCCCCATGGCGCCCTTCGAACCCTGGTACGCGGCCGTCGTGGTCACACAGCTGCGCCTCGCCCAGCTCGGCTTCGACCAGTCCCTGGGAGTTGAAGCGAAATTGGCTGCGGAGGCCGAACGCCGTGGCAAGGAAATCCGTGGACTCGAAACACTGGAAAGTCAGCTCAGGATCCTCGATGGCCTGTCCCCGGAAGCCCAGCGGGACTTCCTCCAGAGCACGCTCGAGGAGGCCGGCGAGGCTGGTGACGTTGCCGACGAGCTGATCACCGCCTGGAAGACCGGTGACGTGCGTGTCCTGGAGGCCGACCTCCTCGACAGTGTGCGCGATCAGCCGGAGCTCTATCGCTCTCTCATCCTCCGACGGAACGAAAACTTCGCGCGGGCCATCGGGCATCTGGTGGATGGCCCGAAGAATTACCTGATTGTCGTCGGTACCCTGCACCTGGTGGGGCCCGACAGTGTGCTCCGCATGCTGGCCCGGGACGGCATCGCTTCCCGGCAAATTGAAGCGCGCTAGACTTCGACCATCTCGAAATCTTCCTTGCCCGCACCGCAATCCGGACAGCGCCAGGACAACGGAACTTCCGCCCAGCGAGTCCCGGGCGGCAGGCCTGCATCGGGCACACCGGACCGCTCCTCGTACAGATAGCCACAAATCAGGCACATGTAGGTCTTCATCGGGACATCGCTTCCTATTGCGGCCTCTCACGGCGGAAAGGGCGGAGCATGGGTCGCAGGAACTTTAGCAGTTCGACGGGATCGCTCAACTCCAGGCAGCGCTGCTTGTCGGCCGGCGGCATCGGCAGGATCTCGGCCAGCCG
Source organism: uncultured Chromatiaceae bacterium (assembly GCA_964391025.1). GTDB lineage: Bacteria > Pseudomonadota > Gammaproteobacteria > Steroidobacterales > SHZI01. Next base: position 4,462 of record CAYMKJ010000229.1, on the reverse strand, counting down.
GCAACCAACCCACGCAGCATCGTCGTACCGCTTCTCGATCGCATCGTACAGGCGACCCAGATCACCGATAACCGAGCCGAGCAACGTGGCCAGCGGCCTGAACTCCTCCGGGAGCGCCTGGCGGGGCAATTCCGGCAGCAGCTCGACGTCGCCAAGGTAGAGGCCATCCGCCTGGCGCGACACCCCAAGCAGGCGAAACTGGCGCGTACCCTTGGCTGTTATCCCCAGAATGCCGTCGCTGCCCTGGTACCAGTCGATGATGCGGGCGAGAGTGCCCACGCTGCTGGTCTCCACCTGGCCCGTGTCCTTGCCGCTCACGATGAGCACCACACCAAAATCCGAATCCTCCCTCAGGCAGCGACTGACCATATCCAGGTAACGCGGTTCAAACACCCGTAATGGCAACGGCCCGTCCGGGAACAGGACGGTACTGAGTGGAAACAGTGGAATCGCCGACAGCGTCACCGCCGCGACTCCAGCGCCTGGCTCAACGCCCCGTGAATGCCCTGAAAGTCCCCGTTGCTCATCACCACCACGGCATCCCCAGGACTCCCTGCAGCCACGATGCCGTCAATGATCGTTTCGATGTCAGGACACACGCGGATGTGGGGATCGGCACTAAACTCCGCGTCCAGATCCCACTTCAGACCGGTGGGGCGCAGCACCCAGGCCTGGTCCGCCGCGCCCAGCGCCGGAGCCAGCGCCCCCTGATAAATGCCGAGCTTCATGCTGTTGGACCGTGGCTCGAAGACGGCAAGCACCCGTTGCACGCCGGCGCGTTGCCGGATGGCATCGAGCGTCCGGCGAATCGCTGTCGGATGATGCGCGAAGTCGTCAAAGACCTGCACACCCCCGAATTCGCCAAGGCGCTGCAGCCGTCGCTGCACACCCTTAAACCTGCCAATGGCATCCAGCGCTACGGCTGGATCCACGCCCACTGCACGGGCCGCCAGCAAGGCGGCCACGGCGTTCTCCGCATTGTGGGCGCCGGACAGCTGCCACTGACAGCGGCCGATCTCCTGCCCCTGGTGCAGGACGCGCAGCGTGCCGGCGGGAGCCTCGATAGCGAGCCAGTCGGCACTCTCCTGGCCTGGGCCCTCATGGCCTGCGCCCTCATGACTTGTGCGGCTGGCAAACCGGTCCTGGGGGGTCCAGCAACCTCGCTGCAAGAGGGCCGTGACATTGGCATCGCCCGCCGGCACGACCAACCGGCCGTTCGCCGGGACCGCCCGGACCAACTGGTGAAACTGGTGGGTGATAGCCTCAAGGTCGGGGTAAATGTCCGCGTGATCAAATTCCAGGTTATTGATGATCAGCGTCTGCGGACGGTAGAGAAGAAACTTGGCGCGCTTGTCGAAAAACGCGGTGTCATATTCATCGGCCTCGATCACGAACACCGGATCTGTGCCCAGCCGGGCCGAGAACTCAAAGTCCGCCGGCACGCCCCCGATCAGGAAGCCGGCCCGCCGCCCGGCACACTCCAGTATCCACGCGATGAGGGTCGTGGTGGTGGTCTTGCCGTGCGTCCCCGACACACCGATTACCGAGCGGTTGCGCAGGACCGCACTGGCCAGCCACTCGGGACCGGAAAGGTACGGAATACGCCGGTTCAGCAGTTCCTCGATCACCGGCATGCCGCGGGTCATGACGTTCCCGACCAGGACGACGTCCGGCGCGGGATCGAGCTGGGCCGAAGCGTAGCCCTCGATCAGCTCCACACCGAGACGCGCAAGCTGCTCGCTCATCGGGGGATAGATGTTGCGGTCTGAGCCGGTTACCCGGTAGCCGGCCTCTTTCGCGATGGCAGCAACGCCGCCCATGAAGGTGCCGCAGACGCCCAGAATATGTACATGCTGCATGAACGGGTTACCGGGCTTGCGGGTCAGACCGGCGGCGGCCCGAACTGGGCAAACACCAGGTAGTTCAGAAAGAAGTACGCGATGGCAATCGCCAGCCCGGCAGCGAACGGCGCTGACAGTGCGCGGGAAAATATGTGGCCGTTCACGGCCAGCGACCAGCTGACAACGGCGAGCAGGCCGATGGTGGGGCCGAACGCGGCTTTGTCAGGCCCGGCAGCCAGATCGAGCCAGTAATTAAAGGGCAGCATGCACACCCCCAGCAGGGCACCCGTGCCGAACATCGCCGTCAGGGTCTGCCGATAACGTGGTGCGTGGCCGGTGAGACGCAGCAGTCCCCAGAGACAGCCACAGAGCAACAGCAGATCGAGGACCAGACTGCGTCCAAGCGTCAGCGGGGAGTGGTACACCGGGAGCGCCAGAAAGCCCTGCGCGAGCACGTAGACCACACCCGCCATCAGCAACAGGAACCGCGAATCCGGTAAGTCTTCCGGCCCGCGGCGGCGCAGTGTGATCTGGAGGAATACGTCGAGGATTGGCAGCATCATCCGGAGGCCGTGCGGCCCGGGCCCGTAGTGACGAAATGTAATGATCCTCTACACTCCGGTTTTATGCCAGCCTTCGGCGATGCTGCTAGCGCAGCGCCACTTTGACGCGCGCGTAGACGTCGTCCACCGTGCCTTCGCCGTCGACTTCGCGCAGCAGACCAGCCTTACGGTAGTACTCCACGACCGGCTCGGTCTGGGAGCGGTACACCTTCAGCCGGTTGCCGATGGTCTCCTCATTGTCATCTACCCGTTGAATCAGCTGGCCTCCCAACCTGGTGCAGGCGTCGAGCTCAGCCTTGGGAGAAAAATGAATGTTCAGCAGCTTGCCGGTGAGCGAACAGGTGCGGCGGCCCGTGAGACGCTTCAGCAGGTAGTCAAAGTCCACGTCGATCAGCACGGCAGCGTCCAGCGGGCAAGCGATCTCGGCGAGCATGCCTTCCAGGGCGCGGGCCTGGGCCAGATTCCGGGGAAAGCCATCCAGCACGAAACCCGCAGCGGCGTCGTCGCGCCTGAGGCGGTCGCGGATCATGCCGAGTACGATGTCGTCTGACACCAGCTCGCCGGAATCCATGGCGGCTTTGGCACGCTGGCCCAGCGGCGTACCCGCCGCCACCGCCTCGCGAAGCAGGTCGCCGGTGGAGAGCTGGACGGTGCCGTTCTCAGCCATCAGCCGTTGCGCCTGCGTACCCTTGCCGGAGCCCGGCGCGCCGAGAAAGACGATGCGCAAGAGTGAGGTCCCCTTCATCCCCAGTGGCGGCGTAAGCTACAGCGACGACGCCGTGGACGTCAAACGAGACCAGGAGTGCGCATGGCCAAGCAGAATGCCTTCTATGCCCAGTCTGGCGGGGTCACCGCCGTCATTAATGCATCGGCCTGTGGCGTCATCGAGACGGCCCGACGGCACCGGGGGCGCATCGGCAAGCTGTACGCTGGACGCAACGGCATACTTGGTGCGCTGGACGAAGACCTGGTGGACACCAGCCGGGAGAGTGCTGCGGCCATCGCTGCGCTTCGCCACACTCCCGGCGGCGCGTTTGGCTCGGCACGCTACAAGCTGAAGGGACTGGAGCAGAATCGCGCCGAATACGAGCGGCTGATCGAGGTGTTCCGGGCACACGACATTGGCTACTTTTTCTACAACGGCGGCGGCGACTCAGCGGACACCTGCCTGAAGGTGTCCCAGATCGGCACCACGCTCGGCTACCCGATTGTCGCGATCCATGTGCCGAAGACCGTGGACAACGACCTGCCGATCACCGATACCTGCCCCGGCTTCGGCTCTGTCGCCAAGTACGTGGCCGTGTCCACTCTGGAAGCAGCGCTGGACGTGCGCTCCATGTCGCGCACCTCCACCAAGGTGTTCATTCTGGAAGTCATGGGCCGACATGCTGGCTGGATTGCCGCGGCCGCCGGACTCGCCGGCAGCAAGGCCGGGGATCCGCCACACGTCATCCTTTTCCCTGAAATTGCTTTCGACCGGCCGGCGTTCGTCACTCGTGTGGCCGAGTGCGTGCGGAAGTACGACTACTGCGTGGTCGTGGTCAGCGAGGGCGCACGCTATGCCGATGGGCGCTTCCTGGCCGACGCCGGGACCGTCGACGCCTTTGGCCACAAGCAGCTCGGCGGTGTTGCCCAGGTCATCGCTTCCATCGTCAGGGATGAGCTCAAGCTCAAGTATCACTACGCCATCGCCGACTATCTGCAGCGGTCAGCCCGCCACATTGCTGCCGGCGTCGATGTGGCGCAGGCCTACGCCGTGGGCAGGGCGGCCGTGGAGCTGGCACTCAAAGGCGAGAACTCGGTCATGCCGACCATCGTCCGGCGCTCGGACCACCCGTACCGCTGGACTGTTGGCAAGGCCGCCCTGGCCGATGTCGCCAACCAGGAAAAGATGATGCCGAGGGGCTACATAACCCGGGACGGCTTTGGGATTACCGCCGCAGCCCGACGCTATCTGGCACCCCTGATCCAGGGCGAGGACTACCCGCCCTACCGGCAGGGCCTCCCCGCCTACGGCTCGCTCAAGCTCGTGCCGGTGAAGAAGAAGCTGAAGCCACG
>CAYMKJ010000228.1:0-18267 GCA_964391025.1 uncultured Chromatiaceae bacterium | reverse complement strand
GCACAGAGCTGGGTAATGCCGGCCAACAGTCGGGGCCCTGGCACACTCATGAGGTCGGGGTCGATCACGTACAGGCGGTTGCGGGCCACGGCTGGCAACTGGGCCCAGGAACGCCAGAGATCCAGTGGCGAACCTTCGGCCGGAGGGCCAGACCCGCGGGTGAAGTCGCTGGCCACGATTGCCTCGGGCGCCTCGGCCACGACCGATTCCACGCTCACGACGGGCGTCAGTCCCGGCACGCCAGCATAGATGTTCTGGCCGCCGCAGAGCTCGATGGCCTGGCCGATGAAGTGCTCGCGATTCACCGTGATGAGCGGCTGGGGCGCGATCTGGTAGAAGACCCGCCCGGTCCGGGCATTCCGGTACTGGGACCGCAAGGCCGCCAGCCCGTTCCGCCAGGCCCTGGCCGCCTTGTACGCCTCAGCCTCCGTGCCGGCGAGTCGGCCAATCGCCTCGATCTGGTCGCCAACGTCGCGGAGCCGCCGGGGCTCCAGCTCAATGACCCGGTACCCCAGCCGGCGCAGCCGTTCGAGCGCCGGCGGCGAGTTGCCACTGGGCCAGCCGAGAATCAGATCCGGTTTCACCGCGGCAAGCGCCTCCAGATCCAGGCGAAACGCATCGCCCAGCCGCGGCAACGCGCGCGCCTCAACCGGGTGATTGCTGAACTCGACCACGCCCACGAGCTTCGGGCCAGCGCCGGCCGCGAAGGCCAGTTCGGTCAGGTGCGGGGACAGGGCGACGATGCGTTGGGCTGGCCGGTCGGTGGCGACAGGGGATTCTGCCTTCTGTCCGCAGGCCGCGAGCAGTAATGCGGCGAAGATAAAGGTCGCGCCTAAAGGCGCTCCTACAGCGTGGGGCCCGTCAGGTGAGCCAGTCATAGAGTGTCAGAACGGCAATCACCGGACACCAGATCGTCCAGAGGGTCCGCATCACGAGGGAACGGGCGCCCCGAATCCGGTCCAGCGCCTCAACCGGGTCGGCCACGTCGAGGGCGCCACGACCCGACGCCGCGACGCCGATCCGCGCCACTATTTCGGCCGTGCCTTCGGCAAAGGACAGCGTGGCTTCGCGGCCGCTATTGCGCCAGCTCGCCATGGCTTCCTCGTAGTTTCCCGCCAGCACGTAACCCAGCGCGAGCAGCCGGGACGGAATCCAGGCCATCAGGCCATGCAGGGTGCGAACCGCATCCATGGTTGGCGTGGCAACCTCCTCGCCCTCTTTCATTTCAGCGCGATGCCGGAGCAGGTCCAGCACCCGAAAGGCCCAGGCGCCGGTCGGCCCGAGGAGCAGGAACCAGAACACGACACCGAAGATCCGGTTATTGGCCTGGACGTAGATCGCCCGCTCAACCGCCTTGTTCCGATCTGCCGGCATGTCCGGCGGCAGTCTCTCCAGCAGCTCCTCAGCCACGCTCCGCTGGGTGGTGGCGTCGCCGGTTTGCAGCGCGTCACCATAATCCTCCACCTCGTCGTCCAGGTCGCGGGGTCCGAGTGAAAACAGCAGCACAAGCACGGCGAACAGGAAGTAGGGAATCTGCAGTAGTTCGCCCTGGAGCGCGCGGGACGAGAGCGCCACCGGCGCCACGAGCAACGCGGCCAGCAGGCAGGTGAGTGCCAGCGCCGCCCAGCGGCGACCCTTGCCGCTGGTAACCGAGCGAAGCCGGCGCAGGTGCGCATCGAACAGGGGATCGAGCCAGTGGAACTCTCGCAGATGGAAGAGGTGCGTCAGCATCCGCTCCAGAGCCAGGCCTAGCAGCAGGGCGAGAAAATTCATGCCGCCAGTCTACCGGCGCCGGGCCGTGCGCGGCGCGATCAGCTTGCGCAGCTGAATCCAGTCGAAAGCTGGCCCCGGATCCGTCTTCCGCCCGGGTGCGATATCGCTGTGGCCGACGATGGGCGCCGCGGCCAGGGAGGGCACACCTCGTCGAAGCACCCGGATCACGGTGGCTAGACGCCGGTACTGCGCTTTCGTATAGGGCGAGTCATCAGCACCCTCCAGCTCGATTCCCACCGAGAAGTCGTTGCACTGTTGCCGACCCTGGTAGCTGGACTTGCCCGCGTGCCAGGCCTGCCGGTGCAGCGGCACGTATTGCACGAGGTCGCCCGTCCGGCGAATCAGCAGATGACTGGACACCTTCAGCCCGGCGATCTCCCGGAAGCAGGGATGGCCGGCCGGATCGAGCGTGTTGGTGAAGAGCTGGTCGATGTACGGGCCGCCAAACTGCCCGGGTGGCAGGGAAATGCCGTGGACGACAATGAGCTCCGGCACGACGCCAGCGGGGCGGTCAGCACAATTTGGTGACGACACCTGCCGCGCCCCTCGGAGCAGGCCGGTGCCCGGCTCAAGTCCGAGACGGCGATCCCGGTTCCTGGTCCGTGCCCCCGTCGGTGCCCGTATCGGTAATATTCGCCCCATGCAACGTCCCCGCATCTACACGCCGGAGGCCCTCCGCACCGGGATCACCCACACGCTGCCCGAGTCGGCTGCTGTCCACGTCACACGGGTACTGCGGCTGGCCGCGGGCGATCCTATCACCCTGTTCGACGGGTCCGGCATGGACTACGACGCCGTCCTCCGTGTCGTGGCCCGCAACGGCGTGTCGGCCGAGGTGGGCGGAGGCCGGCGCGTCGAGCGTGAATCGCCGCTCGCCGTCACCCTGCTCCAGGGCGTGAGCCGGAGCGCCCGCATGGATACCGTCATGCAGAAAGCCACGGAGCTCGGCGTCCGGGCTGTGCAGCCGGTGCTGGCCGAGAGGAGCGTGGTGCGGCTCGATGCCGAGCGCGGCCAGGCGCGCCTCGAACACTGGCAGCGCATCGTCATCAGCGCCTGCGAGCAGTGCGGGCGCTCCATCGTGCCGGAGGTTCGGCCCGCGCGTTCGCTGGACGAGGCCCTGGCCGGCCTCGAGCCGGATACGGTGGGCCTGACCCTGGACCCTCGGGGCGAGGGCCAGCTGGTCCAATTACTGGGCCTGGCAAACCGCGTGGCCCTGGCTATCGGGCCGGAAGGCGGCTTTACTGAGAACGAAATCGGGACCCTGTCCCGAGCGGGCTTCCGCGGTCTGCGCCTTGGGCCACGGATCCTGCGTACCGAAACCGCGCCCCTCGCCGCACTCGCAATCCTGCAGTACGCCCGGGGGGATCTGGGGACTCGCCTGTAGGAGCGCCTTCAGGCGCGACTCCGCACTTCACCAGTATCGATCGCGCCTGAAGGCGCTCCTACGAGAGAAGCTCTTCCTGCGGGTGCGCCGCGTCCTCGATCAGATCCTCGATGACTTCAAGGTCCGGAATCAGCGGGTACTCGTTGATCAAGCGGATCTGGCAAATCACCGGCCCGTTCTCGGGCCAGGCCTGCCGGGCGGCGGGCTGCACCACTGCGCGGTTCACCCGCACCAGCTGCGGGAAACCCTCGGTCAGCACACCGAAGAAACCAGTGGAGAGGCGGCCACCGATGGCATTCAGGATCGCCACACGGGTGCGGCCGCCAGGCTCCGCCGGCGTCAAACCCACCAGCTCCTCGAAGGAGATCACGGGCACCTGCCGCCCGTTCCAGGCGATATGGCCCCGGAACCAGGCTGGCACCGTCTCGTCCATTTGCAGCGGCGCGTAGCGAACGACTTCGGCCACACAGGCCCGCGGCAGAATCAGTCGCTCCTGGTTGAGCGGCACCAGCAGGCTGTAGAGCTCGTCGTTGGCTGAGGTCACAGGGGGTTTAGCTGGTGCTGGACGGCTTCCAGCAGCTCGCGCTCGTGGTACGGCTTGCCCAGGTAGTCGTTCACCCCGATCTCAATGGCGCGAGCCCGGTGCTTCTCACTGACGCGCGACGTGACCATGATAATCGGTACTCGCGCTACAGCGGGGTCGTTGCGGACGTGCCGGGCGAATTCGTAGCCATCCATACGGGGCATTTCCACGTCCAGCAGAATAATGTCGGGGCGGTAATCCTGGAGCGCGCTGATCGCCTCCACGCCATCCTTGGCCGTCACCACGCGGAAGCCGTTCCGCTCGAGCAGGCGCTGGGTAACGCGCCGCATGGTGATCGAATCGTCGACCACCAGGGCCAACGTCTGCTTCTGTTCCGGCTCAGCCACCGGCGCGGGCGCGTCCGGCGCCGGCCGGGACGAGCGCACCAGGGCGCCGACGTCCAGAATGACCACGATGCGCCCGTCGCCCAGTATGGTCGCGCCCGAGATGCCTCGGATAGTGGCGAGTTGGGCGCCGACGGGCTTCACGACGATCTCGCGGCTGTCCTGCATTTCGTCGGTAATGAGTGCCGTCGAGTTGTCCCCGGCACGGACGAGGATGATCGACACCCGCTCCTGTTCGTCAGGCAGGCGGGAGGGTCCGAGGCCGAGGAACTGCCCGAGGTGGCGAAAGAAATAGCGCTGCCCGCCATACTCGATGGCGGGCTCGGCCCGTGCCATCCGTTCCCCGAACTCGGTGCGCGAGATCCGGATGATGCCCTCCACCGTCGGCAGCGGCAGCGCATATAGCTCATGGGCTGCGCGGACAATCAGGGCCTGGGTAACCGCTAGTGTGAACGGCAGGCGCAGCGTAAATGTGGTGCCCTTGCCACGCTGGGAAGCGATGGACAGTGTGCCGCCGAGCCTTGCCACCTGGTTGGCCACCACGTCCATGCCAATACCGCGACCAGCGGCCTGGGTGAGCTGGTCGGCCGTGCTGAACCCCGAGCGCAGAATGAACTGCATCGCCTCCTCGTCGGTCAGTGTCGCATCGCGATTCACAAAGCCGAGCTCGATCGCCTTGCGCAGGATGGCGGTGACGTCCAGGCCGCGGCCGTCGTCGGCGATGTCGATGACCACTTCGGCGCCTTCGCGACGGATAGCGATACGGATCGTGCCGACGGGCAGCTTGCCCAGCACCTCACGCTCGGCAGGCGACTCGAGACCATGAATTACGGCATTGCGGAGCATGTGCTCGAAGGGTGGCAGCATCTTCTCCAGCACCTGCCGGTCCAGATCGCCGCTGCCCACGATGCTGAGTTCAGCCAGCTTGCCCTGATCCTTCGCCGTCTGGCGTACCAGCCGGGCAAGCCTCGAACCGTGCTGATCGAAGGGCACCATACGGGTGCGCATCAGCTGGTCCTGCAGCTCGGTCGTCGCGCGGCCCTGCTGCACTAGCAGCCCTTCCGTGTCGGCGCTCAAGTTCTGCAGCAGCTCCTTGATGCTGCTGACGTCGCTGGCAGTCTCGGCCAGGCCGCGCGATAACTGCTGAATGCTCGAGTACCGGTCCAGTTCGAGCGGATCGAACTCGGTGACTCTTTCCGGCTCGCTTTGATGTCGATACAGAATCTGAGCTTCCGTCTCGATCTCCAGCTTGCGCAGCTGATCTCGCAGGCGAACGACCGTCTGGTTGAGCTCTTCCAGGTTGAACTGGATCTGGGAGAGCTGCTGGGTGAGCCGCGAATTGGCAATGCTGATCTCGCCGGCACCGTTCAGCAGCTGCTCCAGTACGCCCGCGTCGACGCGGGCAAAATCGCGGGGTTCGGCAGGACGCTCGCGTGCAACGATGAGGCGGGACGGACCGGCGTCCGGCACTGTTGGCTCGGTCCGTGGGGGCGGTAGTTCTGGCCGGGGCGTCGGCGGCGCTTCCAGCTCCCGGGCCAGTTCGCCGAGGCGCTCCAGGGCCGGCGGAATCGACGGGGCGAGCGGCGGCAGGGCAGACTCGTCGGCCTCGACCAGCGGGAGCTCGAGCTCCGGACCCGTGTCCAGCTCCGGCAGCAGGATTTCGGGGTAGACCTCGTCGGGAACGCGGTCCGGCGCCAGCTGGTCGTCCACCTGCAATTCGGTGACGGGTTCGGGGGTTGGCGCTTCGGCCAGAGGCTCCTGCGGCAGGTCGCCGCGCAGTGCGGCCTCCAGCCGCGTGAGCAGGGCCGGCGACGGCGTGGCCGCGTTGCCTGCGGGGATTTCGTCGCGCAGGACGTGCAGTTCATCGAGCGCTGCCTGGACGAGACCGTAGGTCGCCGTCGCCCGCGGCAACAGGCTATCGGCCATGCGCAGCAGCAGCGTCTCCAGGTCGTGGCTGAGGTCGCCCATAGCGAACAGGCCCGCCATCCGGGCGCCCCCCTTCAGCGTGTGCAACCCGCGCTGCAATTCTGCGAGGGCCACCTCTTCGTCCTGGCGTGCAGCCAGCCTGGCGACAGCCTGGTCGCAGGTCTCGAGGATTTCGCTGGCTTCCTCGGCAAAGATGCCAGCGACCTCCGCGTCCCAACCCATGGCGGTAGCGACGGCGGCAGCTGCGGGTTCGTCGGTCGGCGCCCCATCTCCCGCGGCCTCCAGCTCGAGTTGCGGTTCAAGTTCGAGTTCGAGTTCGGGCTCGCCCTCGAGTTGGACCAACGGCTCGGAGGACGCCCATGGCGACGCTTCCGCCAGTTCGTCCGCAGCCTCGGCAAAGTCCTGTTCGGACAACACGGGGATGGGCATGGACGCCGTGCCACCGTCGACAGATTCCGCCGACAGGGCCGCCGCCCGTTCCCCAGCCTGGGCCAACAAGTCCTGGAGACGACCGGTGAGTTCCCGAACAACAGCGTGCACGTCGGCTGCCTCGGCGAACGAGCCCGGCGCCGGGACCCGCAGCTGATCGACGATCCTGGCCACCACCGCAGCAGTCTCGCCGGTGGCTGCAATGATCGCCGCGTCCGCCGGGAGTCGCGCAGTGTAGAGCACGCCCATGAGGTCATTCAGTGGGGCGGCCACCTCGACGGCGGTGCTCACGCCGGCCATCGTCAGGCTGCCGTGGAGGGTGTGGCAGGCGCGGAAAATGTGCTCGGGCAGGGGCTGCAAGGCGGCCTCCCCGGCTCGGGCCACGAACTCCCGGATGGTGCCGAGGTGCACCACCACCTCCCGCGACAGGATATCCAGGAGGACCGGGTCCATGGGCGGTCGGTGCGCGGCCAGTGTCTCTTCGGCGCTCGCCAGCGGCCGTTCCACTTCCGGGCCGAACTCCGACCTGCCTTCGGGCGATGCTGGGGCCGACGGCGCCAGCACGCTGTCCAGTTCCGGGAAGGACAGCACTTCGTTGGCGTCCGCGCTGTCAGTGGCCTCAACGGGCGCGACAGGCCGGCCCAGCGCGTCAGCTTCGGCCATGAGTGCGCGAATATCACTGGTGGGGGTCGCCCCGACCTCGAGTTGTTCGAGCAGCTCCGCCACGGCGGGCGTGGCTCGCCGCAGGTAGCTCATCAGTTCCGGCGTGCGGGGCACCGTACCGTCGATCACACGGTTCAGAAGGCGCTCGATGCTCCAGCAGTACTCGCCGATCAGCTCGGCGCCCACCATGCGGCCACTGCCCTTCAGCGTGTGGTACGCGCGGCGTACGGTGAGCAGGGACTCCCGTTCACTCTCGTCGAGCTCCCAGGCCGGGAAATGCTCGTTGACGGCTTCAATCGCTTCGCGCGCCTCCTCGATGAAGAGCTCAAGGATTTCCGGATCAATGTCCTGGCCGGTATTGGCCACGACTGGCCGGTCGGCCGACGGCCCTTGCCAGGTTGAAGCGGGCCATGGCGACACAGACGAGGGTGAAAGGGGCGGCGATATCTCCACCAGCGACGGGAAATCGACCGGGATTTCGGCGTCCGCCTGGTCGATGACCAGCGTGGCGGGCAGGTCTTCCCGGGACACACCGCCTGCCGCTTCCAGGTCGGCCCGCAGGGGAATCGGGGGCAGGACAAGCGCATCGAGTGAGCGGGCGGCGTTGTCCAGCATCCAGTCCGGTTCCCGCCGGCCGGCCTGGAGCGTCTCCATGTAGTACTCCAGGCTAACGATGGCGTCGGCAAGCCGTTCGAGCGCTGTCCGTGCGTCCGGCCCGGCACCGCGCTGGACCACTTCACTGGCCGCTGCAGCGATACGCTCCGCCACGCGACCGGCGCGTTTCTTCTCCACCATCAGCAGGGCCGCGGTAATGCCCCGGAGCAGGGCCGGGATGGAATCCAGGGCCGCGCCGTCGCCGGCGCGCTCCGTCACCAGGCTGATGGCTTCCTTCACGCGGGCCAGATTAGCCAGGCATTCCCGCATCACGGCCTGGGTCACCATGATGCGGCCGGCGTCATCGTGCTCCTCAGGCGTTGCGGTACCAGCCGAACTTTCCGGGGCAATCAACCCGATGAGCTGGTGTTCCAGCCGGTCTTCCACCTCCAGCAACGCAGTGGCTATGGCCACCATCGTGAGCTCGCTCGGCTTCTGGTTACACGCAATCAGCTCCTCGAGTTCAGCTCGCCGGGTCTGCACGATTTCGCGCAGATCACCGAGGCCAAGCACGCCCAAGGTGTCGCCAATCTTCTTCAGGAGGTCGATCTGCGGCGCCAGCTCCTCGACTCGCTCCATGCCGGTGCGCACGTAGATGTCCAGTACGTCCTTGACCCGGGCCAGGTCCTCCCGGATCGCCAAGGCCACCGCCTGCATCAGTTTGACGCTGGGCCCTGCGAGACTCTGGCGAGCCGCCTCGATCTGCTCGTCGCCCGGAATCAGGCCGGACAGGTTGAAGGCTTCGCGGATGGCGGCGATCCGTGGGCCCGCGCTGGTGGCCCGTGCCACGTAGTAAAGAAGGTTGTTCACGAGATCAACCGGCGGTTGGGCGGCAAACTTGCGCTCACCCTCGGTCAGCAGTCGCTTCATCTCACGGTCTGCCTGGCCGACGAGCCGCTTCACCGAGATGCCCGCCTCGAGACCCCGATCTGCGAGTGCCTCGAGTACTCCGCCGGCCACCCACCACAACTGATGCACCACTTCGCTGCCAGCCGCGGCCTCGAGGCGGTTTACCACGTCTTGCAAGCGGGCCAGTGAATCGGACCCTCCCTCCCCGCGAATCCAGCCGAGCAGAGCCAGCTGAAAACGGGGCCGGAGGATCTTGGCGAGAGCGGCGGAGTCTTCTGCGGCCGCCGGCCGCGCCGGCGCCGGCACTTTCGCCGGGGTGGCGATCCGGTCGGCCCCACCCACAGCGCCCGGGGCGATGTTCAGCAGGAGCAGCGTACTTTCGGAGAGCAGCGGTCGACCCCTGGCCGCCCGGAGATCGTTGAGTAGCGGCAGCAGCACGAGCGGCACGTCGCGGCCACCGTCCCGGATACGCTCCACGTAGGCTGGCAGCTGCACCGCCGCCCGGGACAGCGCCTCGATACCATCGTCTGTCTGCGCGTCCCGCCGCGTCTTCATCAGATGCCGGCAGGTCAGCTCCATTTCCTCGGCGAGCAGGCTGGCGCCCCAGGTCTCGGTGATCTGCAGAACGCCCCGGGCGGTGTGCAGCAGGGCCGCGCAGCGCTCAAGTGGCTGATTGCCGACCTCGCCTTCCGCGTACTGCTCGAGGGCTGCCCGCGCCTCATTCAGCGTCACGGCCAGCTCGTCGGCGACGAGCAGCAGCGGCTCCCGAACCGGATCGATGGCCCCTAGCACGGCACTCGGCTCGGGGAAAGCGGCCACGATCAGGCGGTGCGCTTGCTCACGAAGGACACCGGCTCGGTAAACCGGGCCGTCTCGGCATAGGTTTGGGCATGCGCCTGCCCTTGCGTCTGTCCGTGTGCGCCGTCCGGCGTCTCGTCGGGCGTACCCGGGTCGAAGACGTGGGCGGGCTCGACCAGCGCGGGATATTCGCCGGTCAGGCTGCTCAAGCCCCCGCGGGCGCCCGACGTAAGGGGTGGCAAGCGGAAGCCGGCGACGGAGCGGCGCAACTGTGTGGCAAGTTCGGCCAGTTTGCTGATTGCGTTGGTGGTTGCGCTGGTGTTGGCGGCAGTTTCGGAATTGATCTCCTGCAGCACGTCCATGCTGCGGGTGACGGCCGAGGCCGCCTTGCCCTGCTCGCGGGCGGAGCTGGAGATGTTCTGGACGAGTGCCGCGATCTGGTTCGATACCTGCTCAATTTCCTCGAGCGCCGCGCCGGCATTTTCGGCCAGCAACGCGCCGCCGACCACGTCGGTTGTGCTGCGCTCCATGGAGACAATGGCCTCGTTGGTGTCGGCCTGAATGGTTCGCACCAGGAATTCGATCTGCTTGGTCGCATTGGCTGACCGCTCGGCGAGGCGCTGCACTTCGTCGGCCACCACCGCGAAGCCGCGGCCGGCCTCGCCGGCCATAGAAGCCTGGATAGCCGCATTGAGCGCAAGAATGTTGGTCTGGTCCGCAATATCGTTGATGAGCTCGACGATGTTGCCGATCTCCTGGGAGCTCTCACCAAGACGCTTGATGCGTTTGGAGGTCTCCTGGATCGTCTCTCGAATGGCGTTCATTCCCTCGATCGTACGGCGCACGGCATCACCGCCCTTGTGCGCCACGTCCACCGAGTGGCGGGCGACGTCCGAGGATCGTTCTGCGTTGCCGGACACCCCTTCGATGGAAGAGGCCATGCGGCCGATGGCGCGGGAGGCGGACTCGATCTGCTTGGACTGGGCCTCGCTCGCCGCAGCCAATTGGCGGGCGGAGCCTTCCGTTTGCTTGGCAGCCCCGTCCACAAGCATCGCACTCTCATTGATGGTGGTAACCAGCTCACGGAGCGCCTCGATGGCGTAGTTGATGGAATCCGCGATGGCGCCGGTGATGTCTTCAGTGACCGTGGCGTGCACGGTCAGGTCGCCGTCGGCGAGGCTGCTCATCTCGTCCAGCAGCGTCAGGATAGCCTGCTGATTCCGTTCGTTCTGAGCCGTCTGCTGGGCGGCGGCACGCCGCGTATCTGCAACGCGCCGATAGATCCAGACCATCGCCAGCGCCAGCACTATGGCGAGCGCCAGGAGACCGGTGGCAAGCAGAGTGGAGAGGTTCGCGGGGCCGCTGACCGCAGCCGCCACCACCTCCACCGGTAGCTGGCCGACGAGACTCTCGAGCTGCTCCATGGACTGACGAAGCACCCCGAGCCGGTCACTGCTGGCCAGGACGTCGCGGAGCGTCTTGCTGAGATCGCCGCTCTGCTGCCGCAGGCCATCGAGAGCGCGAATGGCGTCTGCCCCGGCCAGCGGCCGGAGGCCGAGCTCGGCGTCGCCCTCGCTGAGTCCCCGGACAATCCGGGTCAGGTCAAGGTCGGCGTCGAGCATCGCCGGGTTCCGCGCATCAGCCGCCACCGCGCCCTGGGACAGGCCACGGACGTCGCGACGCAGCCCGTCAGCAACCAAACGCAGGCGCTCCAGCTGGGCCAGCATGGCCGTTTGGCCGCGGACGGCGCCGGTGGCCTCCAGCGCGTCAATCTGCTCGGTCAGCTGCGGCAAAATGCGATCCAGACGGTCAGCCGCCGAGCGGAGACCCACCAGTTCGCCACGGCCCGCCTCGATCGTGGTGAGGCTCGTGCGGATCTGATCCATGCGGCGCTGGGTCTCGTCCCCCACGCCGTCGAGATCCGCAGAAGCAAGGCGGCGATTGGCAGCCGCGAGGGCCTTGAAGGCCTTGGAATCGCCGCGCATGGCACCAGCCGCGAGCAGGTATGCGGCGTGCGCCTCGGCGAACGCGGTGGCGCCTGGCACAGGACCCATACTCTGTACGGAGTCCCCAGGCTTCAGGGCAAGTAGCGCGAGGGCCGCGACCAGCACCAGAATCAGGGCGACGCCCAGATTGGGCAGTAGTCGCATTCCGCCAGATTGTTCTGTCATTATTGGCTCGCTAAGGTGTACGTGTGCTTCACTCGCCCGCCGCCCGCTGAAAGTCGCGCGCATCCAGCAGTCGCGTCAGGCTGAAGACCGGCCACACTTCCCCGCCGCGGCGGAAGCAGCCAGCCAGAAATCGATCGGCGCGGATCACGGTGGCCGGCGCCTCGTCGGCCAGTTCCCGGTCCACGAAGCGCCGGAAGCCGAAGACCTCGTCAACCACCAGGCCAACAGGAAACTCACTGCTGTTGGCCACCAGGGCCCGCGCACTGCGCTCCGTGCCGCCAACACCAGAGCCGAGAAACTCCCGCAGATCCACCAAGGCCAGCAGGTGGCCCCGCACATTAGCGAGCCCGCGCACCCAGGATTTCGCCCCCGGCACCCGGGTCAGGGCCGGGGGTACCATCAGGACCTCCCGAACCTCGTCCCGCGGCACCACGAAGCACTCGCTACCGAGCCTGAAACCCACGCCGACCCATTCCACCAGGCCGTCGTCGTCAACCTGGGCCCCGGCGGCAGCCGCCCGGCTGCGGCGCTCGATTTCCTGCAGAAGCTCGAAGGGATGCTCCCGGAGGGCACGGAGACTGCCTTGCTTGGCTACGACCATCAGCGCGCCCTTAACGGGTCAGGGCATCCCGCACGGCAGCCACCAGATCGTCATCCGACACCGGCTTGGTCAGATAACTCACGGCGCCCTGCCGGAGGCCCCAGATCCGATCGGCCTCCTGGGTTTTTGTGGAGACGATGACGATCGGGATCGCCGCCGTGGACGGGTTCTGCGCCAGCAGCCGGGTGGCCTGGTAGCCGTTCATGCCGGGCATCACGATGTCCATGAGGATGACGTCCGGGGCCCGCTGCTCAGCGAGTCGAATCGCCTCCTCCCCATCCTTCGCCGCGAGCGTCTCGAAACCGTACTTTTCGAGGGCTCGAGACAGGATGTGCTGGTCCGTGGGCGAATCGTCGGCAATCAATACCAGTGACATGTTCGTTCCTTGACGCATGCTTTCAACAAACCAGCCGGCGCGCCTCGTTCAGCGCGCCGCCTTGCGCGTGATGGCGCCGAGCAGTTCATCCTTCGTGAAGGGCTTCGTCAGATAGTGTTCGGAGCCGACGATGCGACCCCGCGCCCGGTCGAACAGGCCGTCCTTGCTGGACAGCATGATCACCGGGGTGTCCCGGAAGGTGCGGTTGTGCTTGATAAGCGAGCAGGTCTGATACCCGTCCAGCCGGGGCATCATGATGTCGACAAAGATGATGTCGGGCCGGTAGTCGGCGATCTTGGCCAGCGCGTCGAAGCCGTCCACGGCGGTATAAACGGTGCAGCCTTCCCTGGACAGGAGGGTCTCCGCGGTACGCCGGATGGTCTTGCTGTCGTCGATAACGAGCACCTTCAGCCCGTGCAATGCGGTTGCGGCGTCATTCGTCACAGGGTTCTCCAGGCCGGGCGCACTAGCGCCCGCCGCACCATTAACTTTTAACATAACCATCGGGACCCAGCCATGCAGAAGCCGCCAAACGAAGCCACAACACCCACATTCATGATACTCCCGGCCTCCGTGTCATTTCAGCACTGGCGGGCCAGAATGGGCACGGCGTCGCAAAAACGGGGCCGGCAACACTGTAACGCCGCGGGCGACCGCATTTGACTTAAAACGGAGCGATAACAATGCGGAAGCCGCAACTCGGCGTGGTGATGGACCCGATCGGGGGCATCAACCCGGCCAAAGACAGTTCGCTGGCCATGCTCGCGGAGGCCCAGCGCCGCGGCTACGCCCTCTGGTACTTCGAGCAGCCGGACATCCGGCTGCGCAACGGCGTGGCCCAGGGCAGCGCTCGCGCCCTGCGGGTGGTGGACAGCAAGACGGAATGGTTCGAGTTAGGCCCCCGCGAGGAGCGCCCCCTCTCGGCACTCGATGTGATCCTGATGCGCAAGGATCCGCCCTTTGGCACGGAGTACATCTACACCACCTACCTCCTCGAAAGGGCAGAGCTCACGGGGGTCCTGGTGGTCAACAAGCCCCAGAGCCTTCGGGACATGAACGAGAAGGTCTACACCGCCTGGTTTCCCCAGTGCTGCCCCGAGACCGTCATCACGCGCTCGATCGCGGACATGCGGGCGTTCCTGGCCGAGCACGGGCGCATCGTCGTCAAACCGCTGCACGGTATGGGCGGCCGCTCCATCTTTGTGCTGAGCCAGGGTGACAATAACGCCAACGTCGTCTTCGAGACGCTCACGGATTACGGGCAGCAGTACGCCATGGCCCAGACCTTCATTCCGGAAATCAACCGGGGCGACAAGCGCATCATCCTCGTGGACGGGAAACCGGTGAGCCGGGTGCTGGCCCGCATCCCCGCCCCCGACGACAATCGGGGTAACCTGGTCGCTGGTGCCCAACCGGAAGTGCGCGGGCTCACGGAGCGCGACGCGTGGATCTGCGCCCAGGTCGGCCCCGTGCTCCGGGAGCGGGGCGTGCTCTTCGCAGGTCTCGATGTGATCGGCGACTACCTCACCGAAATTAACGTCACCAGCCCGACAGGCATCCGTGAGCTGCAGAAGCTGGGCGGGCTGGACGTGGCCGCCACGCTGTTCGACGCGCTGGACCTGCGCCTTAAGGCCCGGGCAGCCGATCGGACGCCACGCGCCTGAGCACCCGGCTTGCCCGCGCCACGCTGCTGGCCGTAGCGGGCCTTCCCGCGATCGTGGCCGGCTGCGATGGCACGGCCGTCACCGAACGCAACTTTCCGGCCTTTGGCACCAACGTCCGTATCGAGATACTCGATCCGGAACGGGTCCAGGCAGCCGCGGCGGCGGCCGGCGTCGAGAGCCACTTTCGAGTGGCCGAGCGAAACTGGTACGCCTTCGGCACCGGCGAACTGGCTCGGGTGAATGGCCTCCTCGCGCAGGGCCGGCCCGCTGCCGTCAGCACCGAACTCGCGCCGCTCATCACCCGCGCCATCGAGCTGCATGCCCGGAGTGGCGGGCTCTTCGACCCCGGCGTCTGCGCTCTGGTCAGGCTGTGGAAGTTCGACAGCGAGGCGGCCCTGGCCACCGCTACCGGGCCGCCAACCGCAGCGGAGATCCGGGCGCTGCGGGCCCGGCAGGGCACCCTCGCCGATGCTCACTTCGACGGCCGCATCGTATCGGCCACGCGGCCGCTCTGCATCGATCTGGGCGGCATGGCAAAGGGCACGACCCTGGAGCAGGCTCGGCTGGTGCTGGTTCGACACGGCATCCGCAACGCGCTGGTGGATATCGGCGGCAGTAGTCAGCTGGCGATCGGGCAAAAGGGTGCGCGTCCCTGGTTCATCGGCCTCAAGGACCCACGTGCGGACCGCGTCATCGGCCGTCTGGCCCTGGCACCCGGCGAAGCGGCGTCCACGTCCGGCGACTACGAACGCGGCTACACCAGGGACGGCCACCGGTACCACCACATCCTGGATCCCCGCACCGGGGAACCGACGATGGGGAGCGCGAGTGTCACCGTACTGGCTTGGGACGCGGAATTGGCTGACGCGGCGTCGACGGCGCTGATGGTGGCCGGACCCACCCGTTTCCGCGAGGTGAGCGCGGCATTGGGCATCAGCGCTGCCCTTCTGATCACGACGACGGGCGAACTGCTGACGACCCCGGGCATGGCGGTGCGCTTGCGGCGCGACAACGACGGCCGCCTGCCGTTGGGCAACGCGCCAAAGCAGGGGGCAGATCTGTGACCTGCCGCCGCTCCCTCGGGCAGTGGTGCGTATAATCGCGGTATAGCCCGGCTGGGCACCGGGAATCCGCTCACCCCGCATGCAGGAAGCCTTGTCCCGAGCCGAACGTCAGACCACCTGGTCGGCTGAAGCCGCCGGGGACCGCCTGTCGTCCACCGCGTTCCTGGCCGCCCTCTTCCACGGCATCCTGATTCTCGGCATCACGTTCAGCGCCCGCACGGCTGGAACAGACGACGTCACCAGTTCCATGGAAGTCGTGCTCGTGACCTCGGAATACGAGGATCGCGAGCCGTCCGCCAGCGCCGTCCTGCTCGCCCAGCAAAATCTCGCCGGGGTCGGCAATGCGGCACCCGACGCAGCCGTGCTGACGGCGCCGGGCCTGACGCTGCCTGCGCACACGCTCGGTCCGGCCCAGGACGGCGGCGACGAGGAAGTGCGGCCCGGTCAGCCGAGCCCCACCCGAAACCCTGAGCCGGTGCTGCTCACCCGGGACTCCACGATCATCGCTCAGGACGAAGGGCAGCCGGACCGCGCGCCCGAAGCTCAGCAGAGCATGCTGCCGTCGACCAGTAACGCCATCGAGATCGTCGGCCGTTTCGATTCCGCGACGTCAATTCCCGACGCCCGGCCCCGGGAGTTGCTGGTCAGCGCCAACACCCGGGAGTCCCGCATCGCGACTTACCTCAGCACCTGGAAGCACAAGGTGGAACAGGTGGGCACCCTGAACTTTCCCGTAGCGGCCAGCCACACGGCCCGCGCGAAATACCCGGTGCTGGAGGTGGCCATCGGCGCCGACGGGCGCCTGCGCGATGTCGTCATCCGCAGTTCCTCGGGTCAGCAGGATCTGGATCAGGCGGCCATGCAGATCCTGCGCCTGGCGGCGCCCTTTGAGCCCTTTCCGGAGGGCTTGCGCGCCGAGTACGACGTGTTGCGCTTCGCCTACGAGTGGCGTTTTTCGGAAAGTGCTGGTGCCCTGCGTGCCCGCACCGCGGCAGCCGGGTAACACTTCCCAAGGGCGAGCCGCCCGCCGATACTGGTGCCATGACGGCTGGTCCCATCCCGAACGCGACGTACCTCACCGGTCACCTGCTGATCGCCATGCCGGCCATGCAGGATCCCAATTTTTCGAAGACGGTGACCTACATCTGCGAGCACAGCGAGCAGGGCGCGCTGGGCATCGTCATCAACCGCCCACTCGGCATGGACCTGGGCGCCATCTTCGATCAGCTGTCACTGGACTCCACGGACCCGACCCTCGCCCGGCAGCCCGTGCTGCTTGGCGGCCCGGTGCACCAGGAGCGGGGCTTCGTCCTCCATGAGCCGGCGGAGGCCAGCGGGCGGGAATTCGACGCCACGCTCGCGGTAACCGATGCCATCCGCGTGACGACCTCCCAGGACATCCTGACGGCCATGGCCCGCGGGCATGGCCCACGGCGGTCCCTGGTGGCTCTCGGCTACGCAGGCTGGGGAGCGGGCCAGCTGGAAAGTGAGTTGGTGCAAAACGCCTGGCTCAGTGTGCCAGCCACCCCGCAGATCATCTTTGACACGCCCTTCGACCAGCGCTGGCGCGAGTCGGCCCGCCTGCTCGGCGTCGATCTCAGCACCCTGAGCCATCAGGCGGGCCACGCCTGACTCTCCATCGGCCATGAGCGGCTCGGCCCTCGCCTTTGATCACGGCGGCCGGCGCATTGGCGTGGCGGTGGCCAACCTGAGCCCCCGGCTGGCCTCGCCGCTGCTCACACTGGTGGCCCGCGACGGCGTACCCGACTGGCTGGAACTGGACAAGCTGGTGAAGGAATGGCGGCCAGACCAGCTGGTGGTGGGTGTCCCCTACAATGACGCCAGCGTACGTATCTCCGGCGGTGGCTCCAGCGAATCCTCGGACAGCGAGTCGGCCGCTGAGCGCTTTGCCACCGAACTCGAAACCCGCTACCAGTTGCCCGTGGCCCGGATCGACGAACGGCTGACGTCGGTCGAGGCCGAATCGCGGCTGCGGGAGCAGCGGCGGAGCGGCGCACGCACGAAGAAGGTCCGGACCGGCGACGTGGACGCCCTCGCCGCCTGTGTGATTGCAGAGATGTGGCTCGACCTATGAACAAATCCCACCGCGGCACCATCTTCTCCATCGATGCGGAGGTCCTGCAGCAGGCGGTCTATCCGGGCGGCCAGTACATCGTCCGGTTGAGCGCCCCCGACTGCGCCCGGACGGCGACCGCTGGCTCCTTTATCCACGTGCAGTGCACGCCCGGCATTCCCATGCGCCGGCCCCTGTCTATCCTGCGGGCCAACGCCACCGAAGGCTGGGTGGAAGTGCTTTACAAGGTCGTTGGCCAGGGCCTGCAGGCACTGACGGCGGCCGCACCCGGCGAGACGGTGAGTGTGCTGGGACCCATCGGCCAGGGCTTCAAGCCCGATCCTGCGCGGCCCGTCGCCCTGCTGGTCGGTGGCGGAGTCGGGATTCCGCCGCTGATGTTTCTCGCCGAGGTCCTCGCCCACTCCCCCGGCGTACGCTGGGAGCCGAGAGCCTTCTTCGGCTCGGAGCTGCCACTTCCCTTCGAGATCAATATCGGCAAGGGCACCCTGATGCTGCTGGATGACCTGGGCATACCGTCGCAACTGGCGAGCAACGCAGGGCTGCCGGGCTGTCAACCCGGTTTCGTCACTGACCTTGCCAGGGGCTGGCTCGCAGGCCAGCCGCCGGCAGCGCGCGCCAGGATGACCCTCTACTCCTGCGGTCCCACGCCGATGCTCAAGGCCGTGCAGAAAGTAGCGGACGAGTTTTCGATCCCGTCGCAACTCTGCCTGGAGGAGTTCATGGCCTGCGCCGTCGGCGGCTGCGCCGGCTGTGTGGTGCCGGTCTTGATCGACGGGCAGCGCCAGATGAAGCGGGTCTGCGTCGACGGCCCGGTGTTTGACGGCGCTACCGTCTACGCGACTCCTTCCCCGTAGGAGCGGCTTCAGCCGCGACCCCAATCCCTACCGCCCATT
>CAYMKJ010000227.1:0-5178 GCA_964391025.1 uncultured Chromatiaceae bacterium | reverse complement strand
CAGCACCGGCGGCAGAATCCCTACTACCGTTATCAGCTTGCCGAGGCCGCGTTCGCCGCCGCGAACTACGACGACACGATCACACACCTGCGCTTTGCCATCAGCCACAAGAAAAACGAGGACCGTTTCTACGCGCTGCTGGGTCTGGCCTATCTCCGGCGTGGCGATAACACCTCAGCGCAACGCTGGATGGCCCGTGCGGAAGCGGTGGCCGGCGACGAGACGTTAAAGG
The DNA here is from genome assembly GCA_964391025.1 of uncultured Chromatiaceae bacterium. Taxonomy (GTDB): domain Bacteria; phylum Pseudomonadota; class Gammaproteobacteria; order Steroidobacterales; genus SHZI01. Next base: position 4,946 of record CAYMKJ010000227.1, on the reverse strand, counting down.
ACGCCTACCACAGCAAACTGGAGTTGCTGCGCCAGCATCAGGAAGCGGCGCCTCCAAAGGGTATCTGAGCGAGCAGGCGAACCCTGTCGTCCCCCCGGCATGGGGAGAACAGGTCCAGGGAAGCTTCCCGGACGACGGATCTGACGTCGAGCAGGCCGAGCACGGAGTGAAAGAGGTGGTCGTGGGACACGTCACCGGCTGCTCCCTGCCGCAGGCAGTCACGGTCCAGACCGGCCGACTTTTTGAGCCCCGCGGACAACCAGACCAGCATGGGAACTTCCCGCTGGACGGCCGGGGCAATCCGGTAGGGCAGCCCGTGCAGGTAGAGGCCCGATTCGCCCAGGGATTCGCCGTGGTCGGACACATAGATCAGCCCGGCGTCCCGGCCTGACTGGGCCTCGAGATAGCGAATGATGCTGGCGAGGACGTGGTCGGTGTACAGGATGGCGTTGTCGTAGGCATTGACGATTTCGGCCTGGGAGCAGTCACTCAGTTCCAGGCTCTCGCAGGCCGGCACGAACCTCCGGAATTCCGGCGGATAGCGCCGGGAGTAGGCGGGGCCGTGATTGCCGAGCATGTGCAGGACCACCACCAGGTCGCCGGAACTCGCCTGCAGGGCGGCAGCAAGCCGGGGCAGCAGGATTCCGTCCAGGCACCGCTCGCCATCGCAGAACGCCGGGTCCGCATCGCCCGGGATCCGTTCCTGCGCCAACCCGGCGCAGACGCCCTTGCAGCCCGACTGGTTATCGATCCACTTGACGTCGAAGCCCACCCGGTTGAGAACGTGGAGCAGGGACTCCTCATGGCCGATCCGCTTCTCGTCGTAGTCGCGCCGACCGATCGGGGCAAACAGGCAGGGCAGGGACACTTCGGTGCTGGTGCCACAGGCCTGCACCTGTGGATACACCAGCAGGTCCAGCCGGCGGAGCTCCGGCGTGGTCTGTCGCGCATAGCCGCTTAAACCGAAGTTGGCCGAGCGCACGGTCTCCCCGATCGCCAGCACGAGCAACGCCGGTTTGCGGCCAGCAGAGGCGGCGGTCAGCCGGTGGGCGTCCAGCGCAATCGGCTGGCGACTGCCAGGCGGTGCGGCCAGGGCATCCTGGGAAATCATGAAGAGCGAGGCAAGGTAGTTGGCGGGCGTTACCAGGTCGCGGGCCTCCCGATGATTGCGCAGCAGGGAGGCGGCATCCTTGTACTGCACGAAAAGGGCCAGCCCCGCGACCAGCAGCGCGGCAACCACCGAGCCGGTCCGGATCAGGATCGACCGGACCAGCGGCCGGACCAGGATCCGGGTCCCCATCAGGAGGGCGATGGGCACGACCGCGTACAGGAGCAGGTGCGGAATCAGGTGCGCCGTCAGGAGCTCCTCCGCCTCGGCGGGATCGGTGCGCAGGATGTTGCGCAGCATCTCGGTGTTGAGGAAGATCCCGTACCGGTCCATGTAGAAACTGGCCAGAGCAGTACAGAGAAACAGCAGCGCGAGCACGGGCTTCACCGTCCGCCGCGTGACGAGCAGCGCGATACCGGCGAACTGCACGCAGGTCACGGCCAGGAACAGCGCGGCAAACAAGGCCAGCTTGCGCGGGTCGGCGAGGTCCAGGCTGCCGAACAGCAACCGCCACAGCGCCCCGTTGTAGCCCGCCGTGAAAGCCAGCGAGGCGAGCAGGATCAGCGCCTCTGGGCTGAGCACGGGGCTGAGCACGGGGCTCCAGCGAGTGACGCCTGGTTTTGCCGTACCCATGGCACCTTGGACGGCGTCTGGCCGGGAAATCAACCGGCGCGGGGAGGACTTCGCGGGCTAAAAGGTCCAGAGAACGCCGATGTTCGGCACGAAGCGCGGCCAGTAGTCGAAGCTCTGCTTGAGTTCGGCGGAGCCGTTCCCGGTATCCAACACCTCGTATTCGACACAGCAGGGATTCTTCATGCCCAGCGTGTTGATCAGCTCGATGAAGGTCAACAGCCTGGTGCCGCCCAGTTCGAAGGTGTAGGCCGCCCGCAGGTCCAGGGAGCGGAACGGGTCCAGGCGCGCAGAGTTCTGCTCGCCGATCAGGACCTGGGTACTGGAGCCCGGAGCGAGGCTGACTGGCGTGGTGGGCCAGCCCGTGTGCCAGGTGCCCGCGAGAGAAAGCTCCCAGGGACCCTGGGTCCAGCTCACGCCGCCGTTGAAGGTGTCCCGCTGATCCCAGCTGCGGGGGATTTCCCCACTGTCGACCGTTTCTTCGGCGCGGGAGAGCGCATAACTCAGCCACCAGCCCCAGGGCTGGGCAGAACGGTCCTGAATGAGCAACTCGAGGCCGGCGATATGGCCCGTCGAGGCCGCCACCTCCACCCGGTCGTACTCCAGCTCCGGGAGCAGCACCAGCGGGTCGAAGAGATTCTCGAACCGGGGCCTCAGCTGATCGTAGTCCTTGTAGTAGGCCTCGACGCGCGCGGAGACGCCGTTCATGAAGGCGTGCTCCAGGCTCAGGATGAAGTGGTCGGCCCGCTGCGCGGGGAAAAACGTGTCAATGCCGTCCTCAACCTGCAGTTCGTTGATGTCCTGGGCCTGGAAGAAGCGGCCCCAGCTGGCGCGCACCTGAGTCTGGGCCGACAGGTCGTAGAGCAGGTTCACGCGGGGACTCAGCTGCGTGGCGCCATCGGCCTCGTCGTAGGTTTGATTGTCCCAGCGCAGGCCCACTTCACCGGTCAGAGCGTCGGTAACGCGCCAGCGGGCTGCCAGGAAGGCCCCCGTCTGGGCGCCCTCGGGCTGCGCCTGCTCGTCCCGCAGGATAGTTTCTGCGGCACTGTTCGGGAACGGGAATCCCGCCACGCTCTGGAAGGTGCTCGCGTAGTCGTATTCTGCCGTGCGCCACGCTGCGTCCAGCCCGGCCCGCCAGCGGAGTGAGTCATTGCCCTGTTCCAGTTCCAGCTTTAGCAAAGCGCTGCGGGAATCCCGTCGGTCTTCAAGCGCGCCCGCCTGCTCACCCGGTGCATCGATCGTCCCCTGGCGGTGGTTGTCGGAAGTGGTCCAGCCCAGCAGTGCGCGGCCGGCAAGCTCGTTGGACCACCGGTGCTCTGCCGTGGCCCAGAGGTAGGCGGTGCGATCAGTGGTTCGGGCAAAGATCGTTTCGTTCGAGTCGTTGAGCTCGATCCGATCCTCCGCCAGCAGTGCGTGAGCAGACAGGGTGGTGCGGTTGCTGAGGTCGTACTCCGTCTTGAGGTAGGTGTCGAAATACTTCGGCTCACCCCGGTTAATCTCGGCCAGATTCATCACCTCGGCGGCATTGCTCCGTCGCCCTGATACCAGCCACCGGCCCCGCTCGTCGGCAAAGGTGGAGCCGGCCAGCGCACTCAGATGGAAGAGTGACAACCCCAGTGAGTAACTGCCGTCCGCCGTGGGATCCACGGACCGGGCATCCACCACCGCGCCCATGCGGCCGCCGTAGTCCACCGGAAACCCGCCGCTGTAAACGTCCAGCCCACCCACGATCTCCATATCGAGCAGGCTGATGGGATTGAAGAAGCCCCGCAGGTGAAACGGGTCCTGCAAGGGCATGCCGTCGAGGAGGATCTGCGTCTCGTTTTGCTCGCCGCCGCGGATGTTCGGCAGGCCCGAAAGACCGTTGCTGGCCGCTCCCGGCAAGCGGTGTACGGCGCGCAGGGGTTCGTCCGCGAGAGTGGGCTGGCTGCGGAGTTCCTGCTGGGTCAGGAAGATTCTGGACGCCGGCGCGTCGTTCGCCAGACGGTACTGGCTGGCGGTCACGATCACTTCCTCCAGCGCTGTCGGCGGTGTCCGTCGTTGGGACGCCCGCTCGCGATCTGCCGCCAGTCCCGGCGTCCCGGGCGGTGCGACGACGATGGCCCAGGTCTGAGGGCCCATGCTCTGGGTGGTGAGCCCGTGCTGGGCAAGGATCTCGTTGAGCAGGGTAATGCCACCGGTGGCGGTGGGCTGCCTGACGACGAGCAAGTCGTCCGGCACCAGGCTGTTGTTGTAGACGAGGGTGAGCCCGGTGCCCTGCAGTTCCTCGAGCACGGCTCTCACTGGTCGTCCTGCGTAGCTGGCGGCGTTGACCGCGGTGGCCAAGCCAATGGACAGGCCAATGGCCAGAATGAACAGCAGTGCGCGACGCATCAAGCGCCAACGATAGCAGCAGTTGTGGGCCTAACGCGTGGCTGCCTGGCGCACAACCCGCCGGATGGTGAGCCGGCCGTCATCTTCCGAGTAGGACAGATTCGTCGTGGCCATCACCGCGGCGAGGGCGGCATCGGGAGACAGGCCCGCGATGGAACCCCGGAGAATGATCTCTTCGGCAGCCGCCCTGACCTCGGGCGAGGCAAAGACAAGATCCCGGCCGGTCTCCCGGCTGACCCAGGCCAGGAATTCGGTGAGGCGCCGGTCTTCGATGGCATAGGGCGGTGTGACATCGGTGATCCAGTTCCAGCGGGGATCCTGCCGGTCGACGGTGCCCCGCGTCAGGGCGCCGGTGCTTCCGATCGTGAGTTGCTCGCCGGCCTGGGCCACGGTGGGAGTCGCCCCGCGGATGTCGTCGGTCAGTGCCACCTGGCCTTCCCGCACGCTGACGTCCATCTGTTCCGGCAGCACCCGCACTTCGTACTGGGTGCCCAGGTGCTGCGTGCTCCCGAAGGCGGAGTCGATGCGCAGTCGGGAGCCTGTCGACGGTCGCTCACCAGAATCCAGGCCCGAGTCCAGGTAGACCGCACCGCGCTCCACGACGACCCGGTCGATCCCTGCCAGTGCGATCCGGGTGTCGGTGTCGAGCCGCAGGGTGACGCCTTGGGCCAGAGTCAGGGCGGCTTTGCCCTGGGGCCCGGTCACGAGCTGCTGTCCCACGCTCAGTGACTGGCCCGCGGTGACGGGCTGCCAGTCGGCGCCGACGCCGGTTTCCACCGCCCCGCTGAGTCGCGTGAGTGTGGCCATGACCGGCGCTGGTGTTGAAGGGCCGGAC
>CAYMKJ010000226.1:0-47270 GCA_964391025.1 uncultured Chromatiaceae bacterium | reverse complement strand
GCGCATTCAGGTGGGCGACCGCACCTTCGAGACCGTACCGCTGATGCCGGACCAGGAGCTGGATTCCCGCCTGACCACCGGCGCGGTCTACTGGGAAGGCGCGAGCACGCTGCTCGAAGGCGGCCGGCCCGTGGGCCGCGGTTATCTGGAGATGACGGGGTATGTGGCACCACTGAGGTTGTGAGCAGGGGTTGATGTCGGTGGCGCGGGCGCCCGATTGCCCTACGGCGCCTTCGAGACTATGCTGACAGTGGGTGTTGGACAAAAACATCAGAGTCGCGATTGTGTCGTAAAATACCGGGCCAAAATTGTTGTTGGCAGTCTGTAAAGTCCTTAGGGAGGATCTATGAACAGTAAGATGCGTTTGGTTTTGGCGGCCCTAGTGGCGAGCGGGATGTCGCTCGCCGCGAACGCCGGAGACTTTTATCTGGGCCTTGGAGTCGGGGGATCGTCCTACGAAAGTTCTGATTTTGTTGACTGCTTCGGTTCCGATGACTGCGATACCTTCAATGACAACGACGTCGCCTGGAACGTCTTTGCCGGTTATTCCCTGACAGACGCCGTTGCCGTCGAGATCGGGTACCAGGACTGGGGCAAGGCTGAGGATGACGACTTTTTTGGCGAGTCAGTGTCCGCCGAGCCTTCGATGGTTACGGTCATGGCCGTGGGCACGGCGCCCATCGGCGGGGATTTCGCCGCGTTCGGCAAGGTGGGCATTGCCTTCCTGAACATCGACACCCACACCGACGGCGGAGGGTTCAACGCTGAAAGCAGTGGCAGTTCCAATTCTCAGGATCTGGCTCTGGGCGGCGGCGTCCAGTGGAACCTCGGCCATTTCGGCATCCGGGGCGAAGTCCTGTGGGTTGACGCCGAAGACGCCGACACTGCCATGATGTATGGCGTGTCCGGCCTCTATAAGTTCGGCGGCTGACCGTCACCGGATAGCCGCTTCAGTCCCAGGACGGAGTCGGCCGAGACATCGGGCTCAAAGCCCCCGCCCTGTGGCGGGGGCTTTGAGCCGCCGCCCCAACCGGGCGATGATGCACGGCATGTCCAACCTGGGCCGGTTTCTGGAGTTAAGCGTCCCCGCCCCGGATCTGGCGGCTTCGCTCGATTTCTACCTGCGCCTCGGCTTCAGCGAGGTGCGCGTCAACGACATCCGGCCCCGGGGCTACGCAGCCGTGACGGACGGCCAGATTGTCATCGGGCTGCACGGCGTCAGTCTCGACGAGCCCGCACTGACTTTCGTGAAGCCGGACCTGGCCCGGTATGCCCGCGCCCTGATGGAGACTGGTACCGAACTCAGCTTTCAGCGGCTCGATGACGACCAGTTCAATGAAGTAGGGCTGCGGACGCCCGATGGCCTGCTGTTGCAGCTGCTCGAGGCGCCGACGTTTTCGGTGGCGGACGACGAGGTTGTTGCACCGCTGATCGGGCGGTGTACCGAGCTGACACTGAGTTCTGCCGAAGTGGCCGAGACACAAACGTTCTTCGAGCTCGCAGGTTTTCTTGGCACCGAGGGGGACGACGAGGAGTCGGTGCTCCTCACGGCGCCGGGCCTGTCCCTCGCGCTCCGCCCCGCAAGCCGTCGCGGTGGGGTCGGTCTCTGCTTCGAGCCCGGTAGCGACTGGCGCTCGCGGCTCGACACGCGCGGAATTTCGCTGCGGCCGTCAGGCCAGAATCATGTGTTGGTTGCGCCGGAAGGCACTCGGCTGTTGCTGGTCGTAGAAGCGCCTTCAGGCGCGACCCGCATTGGTCGCGCCTGAAGGCGCTCCTACGGGACGGTCAGGTACTGCGCGATTCCCGCCATGCACTTCTCCGCCACGACCACCCGCGCCACTATGTCACCCGTCTGCAGATCCAGCTTCGCTACTTCTCCGCTGAACCAGTTCCCCACGTAGGCGTGAGTGCCGCAGCGCGCGTCGATGATGGACCAGCCGAAGCCATGCAGCCGGTAGGTGCGCAGCCACACGCCGTCCTGGGTGAGCGCGTCCACGCGATTGCCCATGCACACCACCAGCGTGCCATCGGGCGTGAGCGACAGGTCGAAGTGCATCATCGTCCGGTCGCCCTCCGTGCCCCGGCGCAAATCGGCCAGCTGTCGGCCGTTCGCCAGGTCGAACTGCATCAGGCGGGGCCCGGTCTCGGAGACATAGAAGAGTCTCGTCTGGTCCAGCGACAGCACGGAGTGCGTCACGCCCATGCTCCCGCTCATGCCGCCGTGGACTTCCGGCTCGTGGATCTCCACCAGTTCGCCGTCCAGGGTGTAGCGCCAGAGGTCGCCGTCGCCAAGTCGGGCCCGGTGCCCCGGCAACGGCCGGAAGCGCGTCGTGAGCGGCTCTGGCTGGTGCTCGCCTTCGAGGGATTCGGTAAACAGCAACGTGCCGTCCGCCATGAAATGCACCTTGGAAAAAGCCCGCTGGTCGAATTGCAGGTTGGGCAGCTGCCTGCCGGTTGGATCCACCCGCACCGTGGTCCAGGCCCAGGGATCCTGGGCCCAGAGGGTCCCGTCGGGGGCAAAGGTCAGGCCGTACACCAGGTGGGTCGTGCCCTCCACCCACAGCACGCCCTTCTCGTTCAGATCCGCGTCGAACTGCAGGATCCGGCCGGGGCCCGCGTGGTCGTCCGTGGCGCTGTTCAGCAGCGTCGCGCCCACGAACACGTCACCGGGCACGAAGGGCTGCAGCGTGGACGCCGGCCGGTCCGCCCGGCTCCGCTGCCTGGGCGTGGCATCGAGAGGCAGGTTGGGGTGGTGGGAGATCGACGTCATGGGCGGATCGTTAAACTAACGGATACAGTGGCCATCATAAACGCGCATTGAATGGGAAAGCTGATGAGTAACCCAGGCTTCGACTGGCAGGACCCGCTGGCGCTGGACGACGAGCTGACGCCCGACGAACGCATGATCCGCGACGCCGCCCGCGACTATGCCCAGGGCCGGCTCCAGCCCCGGGTGATCGAGGCGAACCGGCATGAGCACTTCGACCCGGCGATTCTCAGGGAGATGGGCGAGGTCGGACTGCTGGGTGCCACCATCCAGGGTTACGGTTGCGCGGGCGTGTCATCCGTGGCCTACGGCCTGATCGCCCGGGAGGTCGAGCGCGTGGACTCCGCCTACCGCTCCGCCATCAGCGTGCAGTCTTCGCTGGTCATGCACCCGATACACGCCTACGGCAGCAACGCGCAAAAGGACCACTATTTGCCGAAGCTTGCCACGGGCGAGCTCATCGGCTGCTTCGGGCTGACCGAGCCCGAGGCCGGTTCGGATCCCGGCGCGATGCGCACCCGGGCGAAGCCGGTGAAGGGCGGCTGGACGCTGACCGGCACCAAAACCTGGATCAGCCACAGTCCCATCGCGCACGTTTTCGTGGTGTGGGCCAAGGACGCGACCGACACGATCCGCGGCTTCCTCTTCGAGCGCGGCGGCTTGGGGATGGAAACCCCGGCTTTGAAGAACAAGATGTCTCTGCGCGCCTCCATCACAGGCCAGATCGTGCTGCAGGACTTCTTCGTGCCCACCGAAGCGCTGCTGCCCGGGGTGACCGGGCTGAAGGGGCCCTTCGGCTGCCTGAACAATGCGCGCTACGGCATCGCCTGGGGCGTGCTCGGGGCGGCGGAGTTCTGCTGGCACGCGGCCCGGGACTATGCACTGGAACGCAAACAGTTCGGCAAACCACTGGCGGCAACCCAGCTCGTGCAGAAGAAGCTGGCCGACATGCAGACGGAGATCACCCTGGGGCTGGCCGGTTGCCTGCGCGCCGGCAGGCTCAAGGACGCGGGACGCCTGCCCCACGAAGTGGTGAGCCTGCTGAAGCGGAACAACTGCGGCAAGGCGCTGGACATCGCCCGCGCGGCCCGCGACATTCACGGCGCCAACGGCATCTCCGACGAGTACCAGGTGATCCGCCACGTGATGAATCTGGAGACCGTGAACACCTACGAGGGCACCCACGACATCCACGGCCTGATCCTGGGCCGCGCCCAGACGGGCATCCCCGCGTTCTAGCTTGTAGGAGCGCCTTTAGGCGCGACCACTGTGAATCGCGCCTAAAGGCGCTCCTACGAAGTGGGCCCGGCCGGTCCCACCGGCCACTTGCTGCAGTCGATGCCCCGCTTGTTGAGCACCAGCTTCCAGCTCTGGCTGGCAAGCCCGGCAGCCGCCAGTGTGTCGCGCCAGTCGGCGCAAGCACCGGCCAGCACCTCGTCAAACGTGGCCAGGTTCCCCTTCGCGAGCCAGAGAATGGCGGCATGCACGCGAGGCGGCGGTGCGACGGCGCCCATCGGCAGTCCGGTGTTCGCGAGCTTGGTGATGACGTAGTCCCTGTGCTCGGTGGCAAAGCTGCGCTTGATCTCCTTCAGGATGGAGGCCTCCAGCTGGTAAGCGGCGGGGAGATTGCGCACGCTCATGGGGATGCACGGTCGATGATGAGGTTGCAGAGCTTACCCATGAGCGCCTTCCAAAGGTTGTGACGAAACCTTGGCTTGCCTTCACCGGGGAGTCAATCAGGAGCCAAATCCGGACGAAGTCGCTTGATTTGTGGCTTTCCTTACTTTAGGGTAAGGAACATCATTTTTGAAATGTATCCAATGCCAAGCTCCGTCGTCACCAGCAAGGGTCAGATCACGATTCCCGTCGAGGTCAGGCAACGGCTTGGCCTGGAAATGGGACACCGGGTCGACTTTGTCGAGATTGCCGGCGGTCAGTACGCGTTGGTGGCAGCGACCGTAGACATCAAGAGTCTCCGGGGCATCGTGGGAAAGCCCCCGAAGCCGGTCAGCATTGAGGACATGAATCGGACCATCCGGGAGCGGGCGGCGGGTCGTCGGACCCCCGGCCGGTGATCGGCCCATGATCGGCTTGGACACCAACGTCCTCGTTCGCTACCTGGCTCAGGATGACCGTATCCAGTCGCCACTGGCAACCAGGTTCCTGGAAGGCTCCCTGAGCCAGGAAAAACCCGGCTTTGTCGCAACCGTTGTTCTTGCCGAGCTCGTTTGGGTGCTGGAGAGTAACTACCAGTTTGGCAGGGAACAAATCGCCAACTTGTTGGACGCGCTATTGCGCGCACAGCAGCTGAAGTTCCAGGACCCTGACAATGCCAGCCAAGCCCTTCGCGATTTCCGAACGACGAAGGCAGACTACGTGGACTGTCTGATTCAACGGCTCGGTTCTGGCGCGGGCTGCAGCCACACAGTGACGTTTGACCGGGCGGCATCACGGATCAACGGTATGCGACTGCTGGGCGCTTAGCCCATAACGGCTCTCCAGATACGCCCGGTAATCGAGCGCGGGGGCAGGACCCATCTTTAGCACCAGGCTCTGATAAGTCAGCGTTCGAAGAGCCAGTTCGGTACCTGTTCTCACTGCCAGTCGCTCGATCTCGGCCCGATGAAGATCGCCCACACAGCCGGGCCAATCGAAGTGCAGATAGACCAGGGCAAACCTTTCGGCCTGTGTCGCTTTAAGCCCCAGCGCATGCTTCAGCAGCTGACGGGCGTCCAGGTAGCGGAAGTACTCCCGGCCAGACTGCAGGTCGTCCGCCAGTGCCTGGCAGGCCGGGAGTCCGGCCTCGCGCCAGGCGTCCCGACCCGGCGGAAAGTACCCGTCGTGGAAGACCTGCCCACGCTGCCGCTTGGGCACCAGCCACTCGCTGAACTTGCACTCGACGGCAACGAGCGTGCCGGACTCGAGCTCGAGGAGGATGTCCGGGTTGGCGGGGTTCCCGGCAAGCCCGGTGGGCAGGTGCGGCTCGAAGACGATGCGGTGAATCGGTGCCGACAGGCCAAGCACCTCGGCCAGCGGCGCTGGGTCTGCCGTGTTCCAGTGATCGAACACGTTGACGGCCAGCGCCGTTGACGAGTGCACGGCCCGCATCCGGGCGACATGCCGACTCCCGTTCTGGAATTCGGCGTCGTGAAATTCCGCAGCCCCCCGGGCGGTGAAATCCGCCAGGGCGGACGATGACAGCGGTTGCCGCAGATTGTCGGTGACCGCGGGCAGGTAGCCTGAAGTATCCACCGCAAGCCCGGCACGCCGCGCCCAGCTGCGCTGCCGGCGCAGCAGCACACTGCGGGAGGCCATCGGCCAGACGTCGCCGGCTAGATGGGCCCGGCGACCGGCGTCCAGGTGAGGATGCGCCGTGCCCGGCGAACCTCGCCGGACTCACCTTCGTGGCTCACCGGCTTCCCGGGGGGCAGGCCCGCGGGTGGCGCACGGAGGGTGTTCAGATTGATCACCGCCTGGGCACCCCGGCCGGAAAGGAGCACGGCGGCAACGTAGGTGCCACACTCCTTGCAGATGAGAAAGTCAGCGGTGCGCAGGGCAAAGCGGTAGCGCCGCAGGAACTCGGGGCGCTCGAAGCGGAATTGCAGTTCGCCCGACGGATCCGACATAGACCGGGCGCCGTGACCCCGGCAGAACGCGCACTGACACAGTCGAACGGGCCACCGGGGTGGGGCCAATGTGGTGGTGTAGCTGTATTCGATGGCGCCACAGTGGCAGCCACCGTCGAAAGACCGCCGCTCGGCGGCGGTTGCCGGCCGCGTCGTCCCGGTTCTGGCAGCCGCCGGGGCGGGGCGGACCGGGTTAGGGCGCTTTCTGGCAACCGGTTTCTTCCGTTTCACCCGCCCCTTGTAACGCAGCGCGACCACCCGCGCCAAGCCCCCCCCAGGGCTTGGGGCCAGACCGCGCAGCGCCGCGGTAGGATTAGGCCCATGCGCCGCCGCCTGATTCCGTTCCTGGTGATCCTGATCGGCACCGCCACCTTGTGGCAGGGCCAGGCGGAGAGCGGGCTTCCGGCCACGGTCCAAGGCCAGGCCAAGATCCAGGCCCGGGGGTATCTGCCGGCCGAAGCCTGGGAGACCCTCGAACTGATCGATGGCGGCAGCGAGTTCCAGAACCGGAAGGATCACGTCCCGGCAGCGACCCGCGGTTACTACCGGGAGTACACCGTGCCGATGCCGGTGGAGAAATCCGCGCCGTGAATCGGGAAGAACTGACACGCACGCTGCCGCAGGCCGACCGGGCCGGAGTGTTCAGCCTGCCGGCCCACGACGTTGCGATTCTTATGGAAGTGGCGGCGGCGCGCGAATTCGCTGTGTTCCGGGTCAGCCTGGGTGGTTGCACCGAGTCCAGCGAGGTTCTCGCCCGCCTCGGCGAGCAGCTGCACTTCCCGGACTGGTTCGGCCAGAACTGGGACGCGCTCGCCGACTGCCTGACCGATTTCAGCTGGCGCGAGGCGCAGGGCTACGTGCTGGTCTTCGAGCAGCTGGGTGATTTTCGGGCGGCGGGCGACGATGACTTCGACACGCTCATCGAAATCCTGAGCGATGCGTCGGCCAGCTGGGGCGTCATGGGAATTCCGTTCTGGGCGTTCCTGGTGCTCGAGGCCTGAATCAGAACCAGCGAGCCAGGACGCGGCTAGTCTTGTCCTTGACCGCCTCGTCGATGAAGCGGGCAATGGTTACCACTGCCACGGCGAGCACACCGAAGTCGTCGGTATAACCCGCGAGCGGCACCACATCCGGGATCGTGTCCAGCGGCACGATGAAATAGGCCAGCGCGCCATACACGGTGGCCTTCGCCCAGCGCGGCGTCTCTGGCCGCTGGGCAGCGTAGAAGAGCCACAGGGCTTTCTCGACCACTTCACGGCCCGCGGCTAACGCCGCCCGTGCGAGCTTGTGGCGGAACCGGGGTTCGGAGTAGCGGTGTTCGGCAATCTGTCGGGGAACTGGCAAGGTCTGCATGACGGATCCGATGGGCTGAAAATCACGAAGTTCCTGCTATAACCCGGGCAGTCTGACCCCTATTTCTCCGCGACTTAGATCGGCGCGTTGCGGCCCGGGACCACCTTCGGCGCGTCAGCACCGGGCGTCCAGATCTGGCGGGGCGCATAGCCTTCCTTGCGCATGAAGTGCTCCGTGTAGACGATCCGGTCCGGATCGATCCGCAGCAATTGGCAGCGCGGCGGCTTTGCGTTGATCTTGCCCAGCTCAAAGCTCGAGGCCACCCACTTGAAGACCTTCATGCCGAGCTCCCACTCGGGGGTGTCCATGTCCAGCAGCGTGCCCTTGCCGAAAAATTGCGCGCCCATGACGCAGGCCCAGCCTGCCATCGGGTTGGCGATGGCGAAGCTCACCCTCGAGTCCCGGCGGAGGGCCTTCACCTTGGGGCTGTTGGGCTGAGGAAGGATGTACAGGGAGAAGTGGTCCGCATAGAACTCCACCGGGCTGACAATGGGTGAGCCGTCCTTGCGCACGGTGCCCAGGTAGCCAATATTGGTGAGAGTCATCACCCGTTCGATGCGGCTCTCCAGCAGCTTCTTCGGCATCACCTGGGTGGGCCAGGGCTCCTGCTCGAGCCACTTGTGCGCAATGCTCACGGATTCTTCTCCGGTAGTTGGTGATGAGGTTGGTGCAGTCTAGCGCTGGCGGCGCTCCCGGGCCGCCTCCAAGGCGGCCTCCTCTTCCTGGTGGACACCAGACCAGTGCGGCCGCGCCAGCAGTACGGCGAAGTAGCGTGCCAGCTTCGGCCACCGCCCGGCATCGATGGCGCCGTCGCCCTGGCAGTAGGTGATGAGCTGGGCGCCGATGGCCACGTCGGCCACCGACAGCATCTCCCCCAGAGCCAGCCCGGCAGCGGGCAGCTCCTTCTCCAGATAGTCGAACGCTTCATCCCTGGGACCAATGGCGGCAGCCAGGGCAACTTCGTCGGCCGGCTTGCCCTGGAACACCGGCTTCACCACATGCTCGGAGAAGAACGTCAGCATCGCTTCCCGCAGACGGGTGTCCGCATACTCCTCGAGCCACAGTGACCGGGCGAGCTCCGCGGCGCTGGCCGGGTAGAGGGGTCGATCCGGATATGCCCTCTCCAGGTAGGCAATGATCACCGAGGAATCCGGGATGGCGATGCCCTGGTCCTCCAGCACCGGAATCTTGCCCAGCGGGTGCAGTGCTTTCACCTTCGGCGAGCCCATGGGCGCGACCTCCAGCTGGTGCGGGAGCCCCTTCTCCAGCAGCGCAAGGCGGACCTTGCGCGTGAAAGTGGAGAGGTTGATGCCGTAGAGGGTGAGCATGCGATGGCAGATTAGCGCAAGTCGGGCAACCCGGTGGACAGGCGGCCGGGGTCGAGCGCGATGGCAAACACCACGACCACCAGGGCCAGGATGAACAGCAGGACGGGCGCGCACAGCAGGTAGGTCAGCGCCGAGGTGCGCGCGTAACGGCCCGGCCCGGCATTGGGCGCGGTGCTCACCACCGCCGTGCCGGCCAGCTTGTCGTGCCAGCCCTGCTTGTGTGGATCGACGGCCACCCAGATGAAGCCGAGCAGCAGCGGCAACGTCGAGAGGTAGTAGCCCACATAGCGAAGCACGAGCTGCCGGGTGCTGGGCTTGCCACCCGTTGCCGCATCAATAATTTCGGCAGACATGAACATCTTGCCGGGCGTCGCCGACCGGTACTTCCAGAAGACGAGAGTCGCCGCGGCAGGCAGCACGTAGCCCGCCATCACGTCCCAGAAACTTGTGGGCCGCACGCTCGACAAGCCCAGCTCACCGCCCGAAAGCAGGTGCTGGAGCGGCAGGGTGATGACAAGGATCAGCGCGGAATCAATCAGCGCGGCCGCGGTCCGGTTCCAGAAGCCAACGTAGGGACGGTCCGGATTGTCCCTGGCCATGTCAACTCAGCGAAGCCGGCGAGTGCTCAAGGGACAGGTTGGCACCGTCGGCCAGCCCCACCTCCCCGACAGCGGCCACGTCCACGCCTTCCAGGCACGCGATGCTGAGGGCGACTACGTCACCTTGCGTGAAGGTGACGAGATCGCCGTCCTACCACGTGTGCGTCGGTGGCCCGGGTATGAGGTGGTGATTGCAGCGCTGAAGTTTCTTCTGAGTTAAGGGTCGCGGCCACTCGCGCGCGCCGGACTTGCCTACTCCGCGCCCCGCAACTGCTCCACAATCGCCGGATTCTCCAGCGTCGAGATGTCCTGGGTGATCGGCTCGCCCCGGGCGATCGCCCGCAACAGCCGCCGCATGATCTTGCCCGACCGGGTCTTCGGCAGATTGTCGGCAAAGCGAATGTCGTCGGGCTTGGCGATGGCGCCGAGCTCCTTGCCCACGAACTCGCGCAGCTCGGCGGCCAGCTTCTCCGCGTCCTTGCCCGTGGGCCGCACCCCCTTCAGCACCACGTAAGCGAAAATCGACTCGCCCTTGATCTCGTGTTGGCGGCTCACCACGGCCGCCTCCGCGACTCGCGGATGGGCCACGACGGCACTCTCCACTTCCCTCGGGCCCAGCCGGTGACCGGAGACCTTCAGTACATCGTCTGCCCGGCCCATCACCCAGAAATAGCCATCCGCATCCCGGTGCGCCGTGTCGCCCGCGACGTAGTAGCGGTTGTTGAACTTCGCCCAATAGGTCGAGAGGTAGCGTTCGTTGTCGCCCCAGATCGTGCGCAGCATGGACGGCCAGGGTTTGCGCACCACCAGCCAGCCGCCCTGGTCCGGATCCGTCACCGGGTCGCCGTTCTCATCCACGATCGCCATGTCGATACCGGGAATCGGCGTGGTGCAGGAACCCGGCTTGGTGGCCGTCACGCCCGGTAGCGGGCTGAGCATCGCGGCCCCCGTTTCCGTCTGCCACCAGGTGTCCACGATAGGGCAGCGCGACCTGCCGATCACCGTGTGATACCAGATCCAGGCCTCCGGATTGATCGGCTCGCCCACCGTGCCCAGCAGGCGCAGCTTCGACAGGTCGTACTTGTTCGGGAACTCATCCCCCAGCTTCATCAGCGCGCGGATCGCCGTGGGCGCTGTGTAGAAGATGGTCACGCCGAGGCGTTCGCAGATGCTCCAGAAACGGCCCGCATCGGGATACAGAGGGGCGCCCTCGTACATGACGATCGTCGCGCCGGCCGCCAGCGGCCCGTAGCACACATAGGTGTGGCCGGTGACCCAGCCCACGTCCGCTGTGCACCAGAAGACGTCGTCCTCGCGGAAGTCGAAGATCCATTTGGAGGTGAGCTTGGCGTTGAGCAGGTAGCCTGCCGTTGAATGCTGGACGCCCTTCGGCTTGCCGGTGGAGCCGGAGGTGTAGAGCAAGTAGAGCGGGTGCTCCGCGTTCACCCAGGTGGGCTCGCACTCCGTCACCTGGCCCCGCACGGCGTCAGACCACCAGAGGTCGCGACCTGTCTGCATCGGCACGGATTCGCCGGTGCGCTTCAGCACTATGACTTTCTCGACCGTCTCGCAGCCGCTGGCCAGTGCTTCGTCCACTGCCTGTTTGAGTTCGATCGCCTTGCCAGCGCGCCAGCCGCCGTCGGCGGTGATCACCATTCTGGTGCCCGCATCCTCGATCCGGTCCCGGAGAGAGTTGGCCGAGAAGCCGCCGAAAACGACGGAGTGGGTGGCGCCGATGCGGGCGCAGGCCTGCATGGCAATCACGGCCTCCGGCACCATCGGCAGGTAGATGACCACACGATCGCCGGGACGGATGCCCTGGGCCTTCAGCGCGTTGGCGAACTGGCAGACCTCGGCCGTGAGCTGCCGGTAGGTCAGCGTCCGGGCATCCCCGGCCTCGCCCTCGAAGACGATCGCGGGTTTGTCGTCGCGCTCGCCCCCATGCGCAGCCAGGTGCACGTCGAGGCAATTAAACGACGCGTTGATCACGCCATCCGTGAACCACGCATAGTTGGGCGCCTTCGAATCATCGAGGATCTGCGTGAATGGCACGTGCCAGCGCAACTCCTCCCTCGCGAGCCGGCCCCAGAAGGCCAGATAGTCCCGGGCGGCCTCGGCGTTGAGGGCCGCGAAATCGGCGGGCTGGATGCGGGCACCCGCCGTGAAGGCAGGCGATGGCGGGAACTTGCGGGTCTCGTGCAGGACGGACTCTATGTTGGTCACAAACTACTCCACCCGAGCGGCGCGGCGTTATGGCTTGCCGGCGAGGATGCGCTGACTGATCGGGTCGTCCGCGAAATCCCGCAGGAAGATCTCGAGGGAGTCGGCGGCCAGATCGGGATTGCCGCCATCGTAGAGTTCGAGAATCCTGCCGAGCCGGCCCTCGCGGGGCTGAATGACGCTCGGGGGAGCCGCCGGAACGACCGCAGAGGCCGTGTCGGTCAGGTTGCCCGCCGGCGGTGCCAACTGCTTGTCCCGGGCGGCGAGGGTCGCCGTCCGGCTCGTTCCCAGACGGGCCTCAACTTCCTCAGTCGCCACGACTGTCTGGTTCACCCGCACCAGTTCTTTGCGGATTATGGCGATCGCTGCCTTCAGATCCTGGATCTGTGGACCCTCGGATTCGAAGAGGGGCGGCGACGGCAGAGGTGGAGCTTCCATCACAACAACCTTGGCGTCCTGCTCCGCAGAAGCCGCGGCGGCGGCCTTGGACGCCTCAGCGCGCTCCCGCGCGCGCGTCGCGAAAAGTGACCCGTCGAGCGGGGGGTAGCTCTGGTCAGAGGGCGAATTCATGAACACTGTGAGTCCCACACCCACGGCCACCAGCACGCTCGCGGCGAGGGCCGCCGGCACCAGCCGGGTCGGGCGACGGGACGGTGGTGCGCCGTCAGCGCCGTCAGCGTCGTCAGTCGTCAGCGTCGGGGGGCGGGGCCGCTCGCGCCGCTGGGCCGGGTTGGAGGGAATGGCCGAACTCGCCCCAGCGGCGCGGTTGGCAACCACTGGGTGCACCAGACTGGGCGTCGGGGCCGCCGGTTGCGGGGCAGCTTCCAGCACAATTACCTCGGCGTGCTGCTTGGCAGAAACTGCGGCGGCCTTCGCTACTGCAAGGACCTTCGCGTCCAGGGCGGCTGACGGTTCGACCAGTTCGAGAGCGTCGTAATCGGTGGTGATGGAGGACCGACGGCGCAGGAAGGCCCCCAGCTCAGCGTCGTCCCGAGGCGTATTGCCGGTACTCATGAAAGACCTCCCCGGGCGGCGGCGGGCGCCAGATCGCCGAGCGTGCTCCGCAGCTTCTTCACCGCGTAGCGCAGGCGGCTCTTCACGGTTTCCGCGTTCGCGCCGGTCACGGCGGCAATATCGGCGAGGCCCATCTCTGCTTCCTCATGCAGCAGGAACGCCTCCCGTTGCTCAAGGGGCAGGGCGTCCAGGGCCGACCGCAGGCGTGCCGCACGCTCTTCGCCGGAGCTGGCCGCCTCCGGACCGGGCGACGGGTCCTCCTGCGCCTGCTGCCAGTCCACGATGGACCAGCGGGCCGAAGCGAAGGCCGGGTCAAGCTCCTGTGCAAACGGGTCGGCAATTGCCTCCGCCGCCGACTGTCCGGTGCCGTCTGTGAGTGAGCGACCAGCCTTACGGAAGTGATCTACCAGGCAGTTGTGCGCGACCTGGTACAGGTAAGTTGTGAAGCGGGCCTTCGGTTCGTAGCGCTCACGAGCCTTGACGATCCGGAGCCAAACGTCCTGAAAAAGTTCGTCGGCGGTGTCCGGATTGCCACATTGGCGGAAGAAATAACGATACAGCGGGCCCTTGTGGCGGGCGTACACCGTCTCGAACGCCGCGACGTCGCCGATTGCGTACCGGGTCATCAGCTTTGCGTCGTCGGTTTCTTCCACCATAACCGTCAGCATATGCCAGCCGGCCCGGCGGGAAAACGGGTCCGCTGTGACTAACGTCGCACCTGTGGTCCGAGGGCCGATTCGTCCCCGGCTTCCGGGACGTCGGTGGGACGGGCGACGCCCGGCGCCAGGCTGTCAGCCAGCTTCACAAGGGACAGAAACTCGCTGCGATAGCCGTTGGGGTCGTCGCCCCGCGCGCCGGCAGCGAGCTGCGCGATAGCCCCGTAATCGAAGTCCGCGAGATACTCCCCGCCCCGGAGTTTCTGACCGAAAGCCGCGACGGCAGCCGCGAACCGCAGGTCCCGGGACTGGCCGGCCGGCAGATCTGCCAGGGCGCGGATGTCGGCCCGCCGCACAGTCTGCTCGATGAGCCGGCTCGTGCTGCCATCCGGCGCCTTGTAGCGCAAGCGGACGTTCGCCAGCTCGGCAGCGACGCCGATCCGTGCGGGCTCGGACGCAAGCTGCTGCGCCTTGCTGTAACGGAGCGGATCGATGAGCCGGGCAGGGCTGTCGTTCAGAGTCAGCTCGTACAGCGCAGTTACAGTGTGGCCGGCACCGATATCGCCCGCGTCGACGCGATCGTTGTTGAAGTCTTCCCGGCGCAGGATGCGGTTCTCGTAGCCGATCAGGCGGTACTCGGCCACGGCGGCGGGATTGAACTCCACCTGGATCTTCACGTCCTTCGCAATGGTCTGGAGCGTGCCGGACAGCTGCTCCACGAGCACCTTGCGCGCTTCGTTCAGCGTGTCGATGTAGGCGTAGTTACCGTTGCCGGCGTCAGCCAGGCGCTCCAGCAGTTCTTCGTTGTAATTGCCAGTGCCAACGCCGAGGGTGGTCAGTGACACGCCGCCCTCCCGCTCCCGCTCGACCATGTCGATCAGCGAGTCGAAGTCCGTGAGGCCCACGTTGAAGTCGCCATCCGTGGCCAGAACGATGCGGTTGATGCCACCCTTGATGAAGCTCTGCCGCGCAAAGTCGTAGGCCAGCCGGATGCCGCCGACGCCGTTAGTGCTGCCGCCCGCTTCAAGCTGGTCGAGAGCAGCGCTGATCGTCGCCTGCTCATTGCCGGGCGTGGGGGCAAGAACCGCGCCCGCCGCGCCCGCGTAGACGACCAGCGCGATGCGGTCGCTGGCCTGCAATTGCCGGGTGAGCAGCCGGAAGGCGCTCTTCAGCAACGGCAGCTTGTTCGGATCCTGCATGGAGCCGGACACGTCGATCAGAAACACCAGGTTGGCGGAGGCACGCCGCTCAGCAGTTATTTCATAGCCCTTCAGACCCACCTGCAGCAGCACCTTCTCCTTGTTCCACGGTGCCGGTGCCAGCGTCGTCGTTACGGAGAACGGCCGGTCGCGACTCGATGGCACCGGGTAGTCGTAGCCAAAGTAGTTGATCAGCTCCTCCACCCGCACCGCGTCTTCCGGCGGCAGCGAGCCTGAGTTGAGGAAGCGGCGGACATTGGCGTAGGAACCGGTGTCCACGTCGATGCTGAAGGTGGACACGGGCTGCTCGCTGGCCAGCTTCACCGGGTTCTCGGTGAAGTGCTCATAATTCTCCCGATCCTCGGGGCTGTAGATGGGGAAGCAACAGGGCGGTGCGGGAGCGAGCATCGCCCGGTCCTGCATCGCGGCCCCGGCGATGCTGCGCTGGACGGTAGCTTCGGCAGGAGCGGCTTTAGCCACGACCGTCTCTTCCTGTTCCCGGACGTTGTCTACAGAAGATGGGGTGGCGCCGGTCGGCGCTCCTACGGGGGACTTCTGGTCTTCGCTGAGGCTGCAGGCCGACAACAGCAGGGACAGCACGGCGAGGCGAAGCAGGTGCTTGTTCACGGTACGCGACTCCGCCGCCCGACGGGGCGGCCTCTGGAGTCTGTAAACGCCGGGGACGCCGAAACGGGGTTAAGCCACGGCTCTCTTGAGGCTGGACGCCAGCCGCTGGTGCAGCGGACTGGTGCGGGGAATATGCGCCAGGAGGAACTCCATCTGGTCCGCCAGCACCCGGCGGCCCTTCAGATAGATGTACTCGGCGTAGGTCGGTGTGAACGGCACCGCGACCAGCTGCATGTGGGCCTGCTCCGGGGTGTGGCCGCCCTTGTGGTTGTTGCAGCGCCGGCAGGCTGTAACCACGTTGTTCCAGGTATCGCCGCCACCTTTCGAGAGTGGCCGCACATGGTCCCGCGTGAGATCCCGGACGGGGAACTGGTGGCCACAATAGAGGCACAGGTTGGAGTCGCGCCGGAACAGGGTCTTGTTGTTCAGCGGCGGAACGTAGCAGTCCATGAGCTCGGCCACCTCCGGCGAGCGCCCGACCGTGGCCACGATGGAACTCACCTCGATGCAGCTCTGCTGCTGTTTCCGGGCGTTGAAGCCCCCGTGGATGCGAAACAGCGGCGACCCGCAGCTGTAGGCCACCTGCTCCAGGTAGTAGAGGCGGACGGCGTCCCGGTAATCGATCCACTCAAGCGGCATACCAGCCACATCGGTCCGGAGGACCTGCTGGGAGAAATCGCTGACTTCGTCGTGGAGGTACAACATATTGAGGGTCGACCCTGCCGCGCCCGTATATTGCGGGTTCCCGGGCAAAAATCAAATTTCCCCGGTCACACTCCTTCTGTCATGATCCTGCGCGTTATCCGGGCTGCCGGCCGGCCGCCCGCTCGTTTTTGGGAGTGACGTCTCTCATGCCAGTCACCATTGGCGTGATCCGGGAAACTGCGCCAGGTGAGGCCCGGGTCGCCATCGTGCCCGAGGTGGCGAGGAAGCTCGCCAATGCCAAGGCCCGGGTGCTCATCGAGGCCGGTGCCGCCGACCAGTCCCGCTTCGTCGATAGGGATTTTGAGGGCGCAGCCACCATCCTGGACAGCGCGGGGGCCGTGCTGGCCGCAGCGGGCGTGTTGCTCCGGGTGCGGCCCCCAGCCCTGGCAGAAGTGGCCGCGCTGAAGCCGGGCTCGGTCGTGGTGGGCTACCTTCAGCCCCATCTGCAGAAGGACCTGATTCGCGTCTTTTGCGAACGCAACATCACCAGCTTCGCCATGGAGCTGGTGCCACGTATTTCCCGGGCCCAGTCCATGGACGCGCTCTCCTCCCAGGCCGCTGTGGCCGGCTACAAGGCCGTGTTGGTTGGCGCCGCGGCGCTGGACAAGTTCCTGCCCATGCTCACGACCGCCGCGGGAACCATCCGTCCATCGCAGGCCCTCATCATGGGCGCCGGCGTTGCCGGACTGCAGGCTATTGCCACCGCCCGCCGGCTCGGTGCTGTGGTCGAGGCCTTCGACGTGCGCGCGGCCACAAAGGAGCAGGTGGAATCGCTCGGCGCGAAGTTTGTCGACACGGGCGTAACGGCCGACGGCGCCGGTGGCTACGCCCGGGAGCTCAACGCAGAAGAGCGCCAGAAGCAGCAGGCCGTGGTGAACGATCGGGTGGCGAAGGCGGATCTGGTGATCACCACCGCCGCGGTGCCCGGCCGCTCCGCGCCGCGACTCATCGATCGGGCCACCGTCGAGCGCATGAGGCCCGGTGCCGTGATTGTGGACCTGGGGGCCGAGAGCGGCGGCAACTGCGAACTCACCAGGGCCGGCGAGACGGTCGTGCACCAGGGGGTCACCATCATCGGCCCGGTGAACCTGGCGGCCAGCGTGCCCCGCCACGCCAGCGAGATGTATGCCCGCAACCTTTTCAACTTCCTCTCGCCGGCCATCAACAAGGACGGCGAGCTGGCCATCGACTGGAGCGATGAGGTCTTCGCCGGGGCAGTGCTGACCCACGACGGGACCATCCGCCACGAGCCCACCCGCAAGGCCCTCACCTGAATCGAGCCAGAAAATGATCGACGGCTTCATTGCGCTCTATATCTTCATGCTCGCCGCCTTCACCGGCTATGAAGTGATCGGCCGGGTCCCGACGATCCTCCATACGCCGCTGATGTCCGGTTCCAACTTCGTGCACGGCATCGTCCTGGTCGGCGCCATGGTCGCCCTGGGTCGGGCTGATAGCACTCTGCAACTGGTTATTGGCTTCCTGGGCGTCGCGCTGGCCGCGGGCAACGCGGTGGGCGGCTACGTCGTGACCGAGCGGATGCTGGAGATGTTCAAGTCCAGCAAGCCGGGCGGCCAGGGCGGCGGCCAGACAAGCGGCCAGACAGGCGGGAAGACCCACTGATGAACGGTGGAATAGCAACGACACTCGTGTCGGTGAGCTACCTGCTCGCTGCGTTCCTGTTCATCACCGGCCTGAAGCGCATGAGCTCCCCGGTCACGGCCCGGGGCGGCATCGTCTGGGCCGGCGCCGGTATGGCGGTGGCCACGCTCGCCACTTTCTTCACGCCTGGCTTAAGCAACTTCGTGCTCATACTGCTCGCCATCGCGCTGGGCGGCGGCGTGGCCTGGGTCACCGGCAGGCGCGTTGCGATGACCGACATGCCCCAGATGATCGCGCTCTACAACGGCATGGGCGGCGGCGCGGCGGCGGCCATCGCCGCGCTGGAGCTGTTCAGGGGCGAGGCACACTCCATCGTCGTCTCGGCTCTGGCCGTGCTTGGCGGACTCATCGGCGCGGTGTCCTTCTCGGGCAGCCTGATCGCCTTTGGCAAGCTGCAGGATCTCATCAAGCGCTCATTCCGGTTTCGCGGGCAGAACTTCGTCAACCTGGCGGTGCTGCTGGCCTCGGTGCTGGTGGGCGTGGCGCTGGTGTTTGCTGCCGCAGGTCCCTCTCCCGGCCTGGTCACGCTGTTCTTTGGCCTGGCACTGATTCTTGGCGTGACCATGACGCTGCCCATCGGCGGCGCCGACATGCCGGTGGTGATCTCGCTCTACAACGCGCTCACCGGTCTCGCAGTCGCCTTCGAGGGCTTCGTGCTCAACAACGCCGCCATGATCATTGCGGGCATGGTGGTCGGCTCTGCCGGCACACTGCTCACCCAGCTGATGGCCAGGGCCATGAACCGTTCGCTGGCCAACGTGCTGTTCTCCGGCTTCGGCGATACGGTTGGCGCCCAGGGCGATGTGAGCGGCACCATGAAGGGCATCGACGCCGCCGATGTGGGCGTGATGATGGCCTTCGCGCAGAAGGTGATCATCGTCCCCGGCTACGGCATGGCGGTGGCCCAGGCCCAGCACAAAGTGTGGGAACTGGCCAAGCTGTTGCGGGAACGTGGCGTCACGGTGAAGTTCGCCATTCACCCGGTGGCGGGCCGCATGCCCGGCCACATGAATGTGCTGCTCGCGGAAGCGGGTGTGCCCTACGACGTCATCTACGACGAATCCGAGATCAATGCCGAGTTCGACAACACCGATGTCGCCCTCATCATCGGCGCCAACGACGTGGTAAACCCTGCTGCCCGCACGGACAAGTCGAGCCCCATCTATGGCATGCCGATCCTGAACGCGGACAAGGCAAAGAACGTTATTGTCATCAAGCGCGGCAAGGGCACCGGCTTTTCCGGCATCGAGAACGGCCTGTTCTTCCTCGACAACACTCACATGCTTTACGGCGACGGCCAGGCCATGGCCGCGGCGCTGATCCAGGCCGTCAAGGCGCTCTAGAAAAGGTACCGGACCTTAGTTTTGTTAGTTATTCGGAGCCAATA
The DNA here is from genome assembly GCA_964391025.1 of uncultured Chromatiaceae bacterium. GTDB lineage: Bacteria > Pseudomonadota > Gammaproteobacteria > Steroidobacterales > SHZI01. The sequence goes on along the minus strand of CAYMKJ010000226.1, from coordinate 28,127 downwards.
ACTAACAAAAACCAAATAACTAAGTGTCCGGTACCTATGCCCCAGTGCCTCTGGCCGGTACAACGGATGGACGCGAAAGGGGTTGACAAACTCGGATCCAGGCATCCCGAAATCAAAGCTGCGCCCGCACTTATGCACAATTCCTACGAAAAGGGGCTATTTAGCGTTTGCTTTACGGTGAGCACTTGAGCACATAAATGTAACATTATGAAAGTATTAGTAAATCTCTATAGGTCAAGAAATGCTCAGGTTGTCATAATGGTTGCAGAGCTTGGCAGAAGGACCGCTTTGCAGCCGCTTGTCCACAGACTTATCCACAGGATCTGTGGATAACCTCCATGTCGGCCCCCCTGATCCTGGAAGTGGCGGTTGCCGCACCGCTGATGGGCCTCTTCGACTACCTGGCACCGGCCGACAGCGCGGTCGAACTCCGCCCCGGGATGCGGCTGCGGGTGCCCTTCAGCCGCAGCACGCGGGTGGGTCTTCTGGTGGGTCTCAAGGCAGCGAGTACCCTGCCCGCGGACAAACTCCGCCGGGCGCAGGCGGTGCTCGATGCGGAGCCGTTGCTGCCCGATGATCTGCTGCGCCTCCTCAGCTGGGCCTCGACCTACTACCAGCACCCGCCCGGTGAGGTGTTTGCAACGGCGGTGCCCAAGGCCCTGCGGGAAGGCCGCGATTCGGGGCGGCGGCGCAAGCTGAAAGCGCTGCCAGCCTCTGCGGACGAACCACCGCCAGCCGAAGTGCCGCCGCCACTAACCGCCGGCCAGCGGCTTGCCGTGGCGGCGATCAATGCTGGGGTGGGCTTTCGCTGCTTCCTGCTCGACGGGGTGACGGGCAGCGGCAAGACCGAGGTCTACCTGCGCTGTATCCAGGAACGACTGGACGCCGGCCAGCAATGCCTGGTGCTGGTTCCGGAAATCGGGCTGACCCCGCAACTGCTCGACCGCTTCCGGCGCCGCTTCCCGGTACCGATGGCGGTGTTGCACTCCGGCCTCGCGGACGGGGAGCGCCTGCGCGCCTGGACCACGGCGCGGGACGGCACCGCCCAGATCGTCATCGGCACCCGATCGGCCATCTTCACGCCGCTAAAGCGCCCTGGGTTGCTCGTGGTCGATGAGGAGCACGACACCAGCTACAAGCAACAGGACGGCTTCCGTTACTCGGCACGGGACCTGGCCGTGTGGCGCGCGCGGAAGCTCGGTGTCCCGCTGGTGCTGGGCTCCGCCACGCCGTCCCTCGAGTCGGTCGAGAACGCACGCAGTGGCCGCTACGAACGCCTCCTGCTCGCCGAGCGGGCGGGCACCGCAGGCCAGCCCACCGTGCACCTGATCGACGTACGCACCCACCTGCCACGCGACGGGCTGACCCAGCCCCTGCTGGCCGCCATCCACCGGCACCTCGCCGCCGACGGGCAGGTGCTGATTTTTCTCAACCGACGGGGTTACGCGCCGACGCTCGTGTGCGTGGGCTGCGGCACGGTCATCGGCTGCGAACGCTGCGACGCGCGCATGGTGCTCCACCAGCAGCGGGGACGGGTCACGTGCCACCACTGCGGGAGCGACCGGCCAGCGCCTGCCGACTGTCCTGCCTGCCACGCGGAACTCCGACCCGTGGGGCAGGGCACCGAACGCCTCGAACAGGCGCTGGCCCGCGAATTCCCTGACCACCCGATGGAGCGCATCGACCGGGACACCACCCGCCGGCGCGGCGAGATCGAGCGACGCCTCGAGCGGGTCCACAGCCTGGAAGCCCGGCTCCTTCTCGGCACCCAGATGCTCACCAAGGGCCACGATTTTCCCGGCGTCACTCTAGTCGGCATCGTCGATGTGGACCAGGGACTCTTCGGTACCGACTTTCGCAGCGCTGAACGCCTGGCCCAGACCTTTATCCAGGTGGCTGGACGCGCCGGACGCGCCGACCGTCCGGGCGAGGTCTACCTGCAAACCCTGTTCCCGGATCACCCGCTGCTGCGGGTTCTTCTGACGCAGGGCTATGGTGCGTTCGCGACTCTGGCCCTCGCGGAGCGCCAGCAGGCGGGCTGGCCGCCCTGGTCGTCCCTGGCGCTGGTGCGGGCCGAGGCAACAGAGCGCCCGGCGGTCTTCAGTTTCCTGGAAGCCACGGCGGCGCTTGCGCGGACGGCCGCGCCCAGCGGCCTCCGCGTGCTCGGCCCCGCGCCCGCGCCAATGGAGCGCCGCTCGGGCCGCTATCGGGGTCAGTTGCTCCTGCAAGCGGACGTGCGCCGCGACCTGCAGCGCTTCCTGCCGGAATTTCGTGCAGCGGTTTCCACGCTGCCATCCCAGCGCCGCGTGCGCTGGAGCCTGGACGTGGATCCGTCTGAATTGTTCTAGAATCCCGCCCGTTCCACAGGCGCTCGACGCGGAAGATGCAGATCACCACTCACATCGCGCAGGTCGTGCGTAAGGCGCTCGACTGGCCGGTCGAGCGCACCGAGCAGATCGAAGACGCACTTACGGCCCCCCCGAATCCCGCGCTGGGCGATGTCGCCTTTCCCTGTTTCCAGTTGGCGAAGGAACTCCGCGCTGCCCCGAACCTGATCGCGAAAAACGTCGCAGCCAGAATCGCTCCGGACCCGATCATCGCGAGCGCCCGGGCCGAGGGGCCTTATCTCAACCTGTTTCTTAACCGGGTCAACACCACCGAGCAGGTGCTGGGCGAGATCCGGGAGAGGCCGGAGTCCTTCGGCCGCCAGGATCTCGGCGGCGGCCGCACGCTGGTGCTCGACTTTTCGGCGCCCAACATCGCCAAACCATTCCATTTCGGGCATCTGCGTTCCACCAACCTCGGTGCGGACCTCGCCCGGATCTTCACCTTCGAGGGCTGGCGGGTCATCCGGAAGAACTACATCGGCGATTGGGGCACCCAGTTCGGCTTCGTGATCTGGGCCTGGCAGCAGTGGGGCGACGAGGCCGCACTGGAAGCACGGGCCATCGACTATCTCGTGGAGCTGTACATCCGGGCGAACCGGGACAGCGAGCAGGACCCGGGCGTGCGGGAGCAGGCTCGCAAGCTGTTCCTCCGGCTCGAGCAGGGCGACCCGGAAATCGTCAGCCTCTGGGAGCGTTTCCGGGCGCTCTCTCTCGAGGGCTTCCACCGCACCTACGACCGGCTTGGCATCGAGTTTGACTCCTACGACGGGGAGTCGTCGCTGAACCAGAAGGTGCAGCCAGTCATCGCCCGATTCCTGAAAACCGGCGTCGCCAGGGAATCCCAGGGCGCAATCGTCGTGGACGTGTCGGACGTCCTGGGCCGGGAGATCGCGCCCTGCATGCTGCAGAAATCCGACGGGGCCTCGACCTACGCCGCGCGGGACTGCGCGGAGGCGATTGACCGGTGGGATCGCTACCAGTTCGGGGCGAACGTGTACGTGGTGTCCCGGCAGGAGGACCATTTCGCCCAGGTCTTCGCCGCTCTCGGCAAGCTCGCCCTGGCGGAACAGTGGCCGGTGAACTGGCCCGCGCTGTGCGAGAACGTGAGCTTCGGCTACGTCCGCGGCATGTCCACCCGCAAGGGCGAGGCGGTGTGGCTCGAGGCCGTGCTGGACGAAGCCCGCGACCGGGCAGCCCGGTACCGGGAGGTGCGCTCCGCGGCCAGCGCGCGGGCGCTTCCGGAAGTACCGGCGGTCGCACTGTCCACCATCAGTGAGGCCGTGGGCCAGGCAGCGCTGCTGTACTTCGATGTCTCGTCGCGGCGGCTGACCGACGTCACCTTCGACTGGGACACGGTGCTGCAGTTCGAGGGCAACACCGGCCCATACCTCCAGTACACCCATGCGCGCATGAGCGGTATCTTCCGGAAAGCGAGCGACGCCGGCCTGGTCACAACCGCCACGCCAGGCGACCTCCCGCTGCTGGTTGCCGACGAGGAATGGGCCCTTGTGCAGAAATTGCGCGGGTTTGGTCAAGCCGTCCGTCGCGCAGCGGTTCAACGCGAACCATTCGAAGTGGCCCACTACCTGCACGAACTCGCGAGCGTCTTCAACGCGTTCTACAACCAGCACGTCGTCCTGGACGACGCTGACCCCGCCCGCTGCCGTGCCCGGCTGGTCCTCGTGGGCAGCGCCCGCGTGGTCCTCGCCAGTGGCTTGCGCCTGCTCGGCATTCGCCCGCTGGAGTACCTGTAGTGGCGAAGGCCACCACCCGGGCCGGGAGCCGGCAGAAGCATCGGCGCAATCGCCGCCGTGACTCGGCCGGCCTGCCGGGCGGTTTGGCCATGGGCGTGCTGCTGCTCGTGTCGACCGGCCTGCTGGCGTGGTATTTCCGGTCCGCACTGACGACTGCACTGGAGAGCCTGCCGCCGGTAACCGCCAGCGAGTCAGCGCAGGCCCCAAAGCAGGCCAGCAAATCTGCGGGAGGATCGCCCGGCAAGCCCGGCGCGGAACAGAAGTCTGCAGCCACGGAGGCCGCTGACCGCTTCCAGTTCTACACCATGCTGCCCGACGCCGAGGTGGAAGTGGCCGAGCAGCTGAAGACGCCGCGCGCCACGGCGCCGCCGCCCGTCTCCGTGCCCGGTACCTACGTCGTCCAGGCGGGCGCCTTTCCGGATTTCGCCGCTGCAGACAAGGTAAAGGCCAGGCTGGCCCTCCTCGGGGTGGTCTCTGAGATCCAGGCTGCCGACGCCAACGGCGTACAGTTTCACCGGGTGCGCATCGGCCCCATCGAAAACCTGGACGAACTCAACCGGCTGCGCGCCCGGCTGCAACAGAACGGCATCGAGCATCAGGTTATCCCCATTGGCGAATAGGCTTGGCCTTGCCACTCGTCCGACGACACTGGAAGCTGCCGCGCGTCTTGGCGCCGCGATCGGCGCGCCGGGACTGCTGACCAAACGCGACGACCTCGCCGGCCCTGTGTACGGTGGCAACAAGGTCCGCAAACTCGAATACCTGCTCGGGGACGCCCTGCAGCGGGGGTGCGATACCGTAGTCACCTTCGGGGCCGCCGGCTCCAATCACGCCCTCGCGACAGCGATCTACGCGAAGCAGGCGGGGCTCGCCTGCCACGCCGTGCTCACGGACCAGGTCCAGACGCCCTGGGTGGCCAATACACTCCGATGGCACGCCCTGCTGGGCACGCACCTGCTGCACGCCTCGGGCCTCGTCGAGACCCAGGCAGAGGCGACGCGCCTGCGGGCCAGCCATCCTTCCGGTCCCAACCGCCTCTACGAAGTGCCCTGGGGCGGCTCTTCGCCCCTCGGCTCTCTGGGCTTCGTCGACGCGGGCGCCGAGCTGGCGGCCCAACTCGCCACGGCAGGACTGAACGGCCCCGTGCGCGTCTACCTGCCCTGCGGCACGATGGGCAGCGTCGCGGGGCTGCTGGTGGGCCTGCGCCTCGCGCGCGTGCCGGCGACGGTCGTCAGCGTGAAGGTGGTGCCCCAGAACGTGGTGGATGCCGCTGCGGTCCTGAGGCTGGCCGCGGCCAGTCAGGAATTGTTAGCCACTGGATCGGCGCGCTCCGCGGCCGAACTGGCCGACCACCTGGAGTTCCGCCCTGAATTCGCCGGTGACGGCTACGCGCTGCCGACCCCGGAATGCCTCGAGGCCGCGGCGCTGGCCCGTGAGCTGGAAGGTTTCAGGCTGGACACCACCTACTCGGGCAAGGCCCTGGCCTGTCTCGTCGCCGACGCCCGGAGCGGCCGGCTCGCAGGCCACATCCCGATCTTCTGGCAAACCTGGAACTCGCGGCCCTACCCGGCGGGGCTGGACAAGGTGGACGTCACGCGCCTCCCTGCAGCGTTCCGGAAGTTTTTCCTGTAGGAGCGCTTGTAGGAACGCCTTCAGGCGCGATCGCTATCGATCGCGCCTGAAGGCGCTCCTACAAGCGCTCCTACTCCTCTTCGCTGATCTGCCGGAAGTCGACGCCGAGTGCGCGCAGCTTGCGGTAGAGATGCGTACGCTCCATCCCGACACGCTTCGCGAGCAGCCCAACCCGGCCGCCACACAACGCCAGTTGCTGCGTCAGATAAGCCCGCTCGAACTTCTCCCTGGCTTCCCGCAGTGGCAGGCTGAGCAGATCCTGCTTCACCAGAGGCTCCAGAGCGCCGGCGGCCGGCGCCAGTTGCTGTTCAAGTTCCGCGAGGCTGATTTCTTCCGCGCCCCCGGTCACCAGCAGGCGCCGCACCAGGTTGGTGAGTTCGCGCACATTGCCCGGCCAGGGGTAATGGCGAAGGCGGTTCTGCGCCGCGAGGCCGAAGCGCCGGAAAGCCAGTCCTTCGTCATCCACCAGTCGGTCGACCGCGTAGCGCAGCAGCTCCGGCACGTCTTCGTGCCGATCCCGCAGGGGAGGTACCCGTAACTCGAGCACAGCGAGGCGCGCGAGCAGATCCGCCCGTACAAGACCGGCACCGTCCGGGGCCAGCGAGGCTATGACCCGCAGATCCAGCGGCACCGGCACAGACTGGCCGAGAGGGACGTAACTGCCCTGCTCCAGGGCACCGGCCAGCAGGCGCTGGGCGCCCGACCCCAGGTCCTGCAAATCGCGCAGGAAGAGCGTGCCGCCAGCGGCCTGCTCGAGCACGCCGGGTTGCGCCTCGCCACTCAGCAGGCTGCCGAAGAGGAGCGCTGCCGCGTTCTCCTCCGGAATGGCAGCACCGACCAGCGTGACAAAGGGAGGCTGGCCGCGACCCGCCAGGTCGTGCAGGTAACGTGCAACTACGGTTCGGCCGGAGCCGGGCTCGCCCACGATCAGTATCGGTTCGTGGCGCTGCGCAACCGTGGCAGCCTGATCGCGCAGGGTCCGCATCAGCAGGCTGCGGCCACCCGGAGCCAGCCGCTTCGGCAGGAGCGTGCGCGGCGCCGGGCGCCGCGGCTCGGGCGATCTGTCGAGCGCCTTCTCCACGGTGCGCAGGAGCTTCGCCAGGGACAGCGGCTTCTCCACGAAGTCCACCGCACCGAGACGCGTGGCCTCGACGGCCGTTTCGACTGTGCCGTGCCCCGACAGGATCACGACCGGGCAGCGCGGCGCCCCCTCTCGCGCCCACTCGCGCAGGAGTGTGATGCCGTCCACGTCGGGCATCCAGACATCCAGCAGGATGAGGTCCGGCCGCTCTCGACCCACTTCGACGCGGGCCGCGGCAGCATCTGCGGCCACGCTGACCGCGTAGCCCTCATCCTCGAGGATGTCGCTGATGGTGGTGCGGATGTCCGCTTCGTCGTCGACCACGAGTATGTGTGCGGCAGTCATGCTCTTTCCCTCCATTGCTCGGCCTGGGTCCCGCGCGGCTCGTTCACTGCGTCGCGAAGGACCGCCCGAACCGGCAGTCGCACGACAAGGCGGGCACCCCCTTCTGGCGGATTTTCGGCGGCCACGGTGCCACCATGTTCCTCAACCAGCTTCTTCACAATCGCCAGGCCCAGGCCTGTCCCCTTCCTCTTGCTCGTCACATAGGGCTCGAACAAGCTAGCCAGCACCTCGACGTCGATGCCCGGGCCGTTGTCCGTCACGCTGATCTCGGCGAACGGCCGTTCACCGCCAGCGAGGCTGTGTGCGCCGATCCCGATGACGCCGTCGGTCTGCCCTTCAAGAGCTTCCTGGGCGTTGCGGATCAAGTTGTGCAGCAGCTGCCGGACGCGGACCGCATCCGCCTCTACCTCGAGTCCGTCCTCCAGCACGAGGTTCACGAGCGGCTGGCCCTCCTGAGCCCGGTACAGCCAGGCCACCTCACGCACCAGCTGGCTGAGGTCCACCCGGGCGATAGTGATTGCCGGCGCACGCGCGTACTCGCTGAACGCATTGACCATGTCGCGCATGGCCTCGACCTGCTGGACGATCGTATGGGTTGAACGATCGAGCACCTGTCCGTCCTCCTCCGTCATCGTGGGCAAGTAGCGGCGGCGGATGCGCTCGGCGGCCAAGCGGATTGGGGTGAGTGGGTTCTTGATCTCGTGGGCGAGGCGCCGCGCGACCTCACCCCAGGCCGCCTCGCGCTGGGCCACGAGTAACTCCGTCACGTCGTCGAAGACGATGATGGCGCCGACACTTTCCCCGTCAGCGCCTGGGTCGGCGGCACCGGGCAGCACAGAAGTGGCGCAATTGAGGATGCGCCGGGCGCCTTCGGTCCGCAGCACAATCTGGCCACGCCATTCTCGCTGCTCGCCCGCGACATGCGGCCGGCAGGCGTCAACGAACTGGGCCGGCACGGAACCCGCCGCCTCGATGTCCTCGAGGGACGCGCCGGCGCGGGAAGCGAGGTCTACACCGAGAATGGCGCCGGCCGCATCATTAGCGATCCGGATCCGGCTGTTGGGGCCGATGGCGATGACGCCCGTCGACAGGCGCCCGAGGATCGTCGCCAGGTTGGCCCGCTCACGTTCCAGTTGCTGTTGGCTAATGCGGCTCTCTTCGCGCGCACGGTCGAGCCGCCCGATCATGCCGTTGAAGGACTCAATGAGGAATCCGACCTCGTCGGCAGGGCCCGGCGGCAAGCGCGTGTCGAAGTCGCCCCTGGCCACGGCTTCGGTACCCGCAGCGAGCGACTCGATAGGCGCCGCCAGGCGTTGAGCCAGGTAGAAGGCCCCGGTGGCCGCCGACAGCAGCGACAGCAGCAACACCAGCGACAGTGTCACGGTGAGGTTGTCCTTGAGCGGGCCACGCAGGAAGCGCAACTCCGCGTAGCGGGTGTAGGTGTCCTGCACGGCATCCGCCAGGCGCCCCTGCCGATCGCCGATCGGAAACACGGCCTGCAGGTACCGCTGCCCTGCCTCCGGCACGTCGCCAGGCATCACCACCGCCGTGCGGACCTGGTAGCGTGCTCTGCCCTGGGGCTCCAGGGCGACGAAACGCTGGCTCTGCCGCAGTTCGTTCAGTGCGTCCTCAGACAGGCTCGGCGGCAGGGTATCGGTGCGGGAACTGGACGTCGCGACGCGCAGATCGGGGGTGAACACCGTGAGTTCCTCGGCGCCTGCATCCGCCCGCAGCACGCTGAGTGCGCGCGACAGCGCTTCGCCGTCGAGATTACCTAGCGCGGCCGCGAGGGCGCTCGTCTGCAGCAGTCGGGATGTGGACTGGACTTCCAGCGACTCCCGACTCAGGCGCAGAGCAGATGACAGCTCCTGCTCGAGGTCGGAATCGAACCAGCTGTCGATGCCGCCGTATACGAACTGCAGGGAAAAGAGGTACACGACCAGCAGAGGTGCGAGCGTAAGGCCGACAAACATCGCAACCAGTCGAGCCCGCAGCCGCGCCCCCAGCGCCCGCTGCCGGTAGGCCCGCACGAGGCGGAACAGGTTGACGATGATCAGGCCGAGCAGCACGGCCGCCGCCGCAGCGTTGACTGCCAGGATGAGCACGTGACGACGGCCAAAGTCGGCCGGACTCGCAGCGTAGCGGCCGAGCATGACCAGCGCGGCGACGCCCATCAGCACGCCGCCCGCCGCGACGGCGACGGTCCCGTGGCGTTTGATGAGGCGACTAACTGCGGCCCTCACGGGGGTTGACCCGTCCGCAGGTTCCACCGGTACCACTCGCTTTCCAGGGTGAAGTCGTCGTCCCAGAAGGCCAGCATGCGCAGCAGCCCCGGGAGCTGCTGCTGGTCGAGAACGGCACGCAGGCTCACTGCGTAGTCCTTGTTTTCGTCGATGAGAGCGGCATCGATGAGAGGCAGGGCCGATATGCGGCCCAGGTCGTTCAGCGCCGCAAACAGCGTGGTGTGAGCGCGCTGGTCGCCGCTGTTCTTGTTGCGCACCAGATAGCCGCGGGAGAGCGGTTGCCAGGACAGTTCGAAGTACTGGCGCAGGGAAGCCACGTCCACGTCCGGTAGCCAGCGCCGATCTTCAGTCAGCTCGACCTGCAGTTCGAAAGTGAGCGGAATGCCGTTCTGGAGGGCGTCCAGGGTGTCGCGATTCAGGTGGTAATCGATCCGGGCGGAGAGATACCAGACTCCCGCCTCGAGGCGCGTGCTGGCATTGCGGACCTCGAGGCCCGTCTCCTGGCCGTGCAGGGCCGCCGCGCACAGCAGCCCGGCGAGGGCAACGAGTGCCGTAAGGGGTCCGGCATAACGGGCGTTGTTTTTCTGCACGTCAGTGGTATCCCGGGCGCCACGTGGTGGGCTGGCTCAGCCGGTTTCCCGCTCCCTGGTCGCGGCGACCATTAAAGCATAGTAAAACCCGTCGGTATCCCGGTCCCCAGGCAGCAACTGCAGCCCCGGGGTGGTTGTCCCGGGCTCGAGCTGGGCCGCACCGGTCGCCAGAAAATCCGCCACCAGTGCTTGATTTTCCGCCCGCAGCAGCGAGCAGGTGCTGTACAGCAGCTTGCCGCCCGGCCCCAGCAGCGGCCAGAGGCGTTCCAGCAGCAGACGCTGGCGGCTGACCAGCCCCGGCACGTCCCCGGCCCGGCGCAGCAGCTTGATATCCGGGTGTCGGCGGATCACGCCGGTGGCCGTGCAGGGCGCATCCACCAGGATTCGGTCGAAGGGCCGGCCGTCCCACCAGGTCGCCGGCTCCGTCGCATCGCCCACGAGAACCCTTGCCCGCTGGCCGAGGCGCCGCAGGTTGCTCTCCACCTGCGTGAGGCGCGACCCGGAAATATCCAGCGCCGTGAGTTCAAGCCGCCCGCCGGCGTACTCGAGCAGGTGGGCAGTCTTGCCACCCGGTGCGGCGCAGGCATCGAGTACCCGCATGCCCTGCTCGGGGGCCAGCAATGGCGCCGCCAATTGCGACGCTGCGTCCTGGACGCTGACCTGGCCTTGCGCGAAACCCGGGAGGCGCTGCACGGGCACCGCCGATTCAAGCTTCAGCGCGTCCGGGAACCCCGGCAACGGTGTGGCGCTCAAACCGAGCTCCGTCGCGAGCCGGGCTGCGTAATCACTCACGCTCGCGCGGTTCCGGTTCACCCGGAGCCAGAGCGGCGGGTGTTGCTGATTGGCGGCGGCGATCTCCTGCCAGCGGTCGGGCCAGTCGGTACGCAACCGATCGAGCAGCCAGGCCGGATGGGAGTACCAGCCGGCAGGATCAGCCCGCAGCCGTTCCAGCAGTCCGGACGCTTCGCGCTGGTAGCGCCGCAGGCTGGCGTTCACCAGTCCCGCCGCCCGCTCCTGGCCCAGCAGCCGGGTGGCCGCGACCGTGGCTGACACCGCCGCATGATCGGGCTGTTCCGGATCCGCCAGCTGGAACAGGCCGACCGAAAGCAGCGCCTCGAGCGTGCAGTCGCCGGCCTTCAGCGGTCGATCGAGCAGTTCCTTGAGCAGCGCCCGGTGCCGGTGGTGGCTGCGCACGGCGCCGAAAGCGAGCGCCCGGACCTGAGCGCGATCCCGGTCCGGCAGCTGCCGGACGTCCTGGTCGGTGCCGGCGAGGAGGGTCTCCAGCGCCGTATCGAGAGTCTGGCCCCGAGAGAGGACGGTGGCGACAGCCCTCGCTGCGAGGGCGCGGGTGAGCGCGCCGGCACTCATCGAGGCCAAGTCATCAACCGAGCACTTTGCCCAGGAGGGCCCGCCCGCGGGCGAAGTCGGCCGCCGCAACCCGCTGGCGCCCCGGCAGCTGGACCGTGCGCAGCCGCAGCCGGCCCGCGCCGGTCTGCACCTCTAGCCCCAGGGCATCCCAGGCGAGAATCTGGCCAGGCACGCGTCCGGCATCCGGGGTCTCGGCGCCGAGCGGCTCACCGGCAAAGCACCGGAGTTTTTGCCCGTCCAGCAGCGTCTCCGCCACGGGCCAGGGGTTCCAGGCGCGCACGCGACGGGCAATCGCGACGGCGGGTTCATGCCAGTCGATCCGTGCCTCCAACTTGCTGATGCGGCCTGCGTAGGTGACGCCATCCGCCGGCTGGGCCTGGGATGTGAGCTGACCAGCCAGCAGCGGTTCGAGGAGGTTGCCGAGCGTATCAGCCCCGAGCCTGGCGAGCCGTGCCTCCAGCTCGCCGGCGGTTTCGTCGGCGCCGATCGTGAGTCTCGCGGTAGCAAATACCGGCCCCGTGTCCAACCCGGCCTCCAGCTGCATGATGCTGACGCCAGTCTCGGCATCGCCCGCCAGGATGGCCGCCTGGATGGGCGAGGCGCCGCGCCAGCGCGGCAGCAGCGACGCATGCACGTTCACGCAGCCCAGGCGCGGCATGGCCAGCACGGCAGGGGGCAACAGGAGGCCGTAAGCCACGACCACGATGAGGTCGGGCGAGCACTCGCGGAGTTGGGACTGCGCCACGTCGGTCCTCAGGGTGGCGGGCTGGAGGACGGGTATCCCAAGGTCGAGGGCCAGCTGCTTCACAGGCCCGGCGCCAACGGCGCGGCCTCGGCCCGCGGGCCGGTCCGGCTGGGTCAGCACCGCGGCAGGCCGGTGGCCGAGATCCACCAGACGCTGGAGTGTCGGGACGGCGAAAGCCGGCGACCCGGCGAAAAGCACGCGCCCGTTCAGATGACGGGCACTCGGTCCCGCAGTGGACCTGTCGGCGCCGTATTGGCGGCGTCATCCTGGCGACGCGCCTTGGCCGCCCGCTTTTTCAGGCGCTGACGTTTCAGTTCGGAAAGGTAGTCCACGAACAACTTGCCGACGAGGTGATCCAGTTCGTGCTGGATGCACACGGCCAGCAGCCCCTCCGTATCAAACTGGATGACCTTGCCAGCGGCGTCCAGGGCCCGGACCCGGATGCGTGCCGCCCGATCGACCTCTTCGGTAACCCCCGGCACCGACAGGCACCCCTCCTGGCCGGTCTCGACGCCTTCGCGGGACAGGATCTCGGGGTTGATCAGCACGTGGGGCTGGTCCCTCGTCTCCGAGACGTCGAGCACAATCAGGCGGATATGCCGGTCCACCTGGGTGGCCGCGAGGCCCACCCCCGGGGCCGCATACATCGTTTCCAGCATGTCGGCAGCCAGCAGCCGGATCTCGTCGGTGACCCCTGGGACGGGAGTGGCCCGGATCCGCAGGCGGGGATCCGGATACTCGAGGATTTTCAGGACCGCCATAGTGCGTCCTTCACAGTTTGGCCATAAGTGCTATGTAAGTGGCTTGATTTTATGCTACATCTGCTGCCGCTTGGCCTCAGAGTTCTTGTCTGACTTCGGGCCCGGGTTTGGGTTTCCCGGGCGCACAGTTTAAAGCATGGAGTCCCCATGAAAATCTTCCGGAATAATGGCCGGTCAGCCGCTGCGTTGCTCATATCCCTCCTGCTCGCCACGGCAGGAGGCGGCCTCTTGGCGCAGCAAGGCGGCGGGATTCCGTTAAATCCGGCGCATCCCGACAGGTACGTCGTGAAGCCGGGAGACACCCTCTGGGGTATCTCCAGCATTTTCCTGCGGGACCCCTGGTACTGGCCCGAAATCTGGTACGTAAACCCCCAGGTCGAGAATCCGCACCTCATTTATCCCGGCGACGTGCTGACCCTGGTCTACGTGGACGGGCAGCCACAAATTCGCAGTTCCCGAGCTGCCGTTGGAGCCAGCGGCACGGACCGCCTGTCGCCCCGGATCCGTGAAGAACCGCTCACCGGGGCCGTGGACACGATCCCCTACGAGGTTATCGGGCCGTTCCTTGGCAAGGGCGTGGTGCTTGCGAAGGACGAAATCGACGGTCTGCCCCACATCGTGGCCCTGCGTGATGCTCACCTGGTCGGAGCCACCGGCAACGACGTTTACGTGCGGGGCGAAGTTTCCGGCGACGAAGCCATCTACAGCGTAGTCCACATCGGCGACAGGCTGGTGGATCCCGACGACGGAGACGTGCTGGGCTACGAGGGCATCTATGTCGCCGATGGCCGCATTCGCCGCACGGGCGATCCGGCCACCCTGGAACTCACCAACTCCCAGCGGGAAGCCATGAAGGGTGACCGTCTGATTGCTCAGGCAGCGCCACTGCCCATGCAGTTCGAGCCGCGGGCTCCGGATCGCCCGGTCGAGGGTCGCGTCGTGCACGTTGCGGGTGGCATCTCGCAGATCGGCCAGTACGAGGTCGTGGTGATCAATCGGGGCGCTCGCGACGGGCTTGCGCCTGGCCACGTGTTGACCGTGTGGCAGGTTGGCGACCGGGTCGCGGATCCCATCGATTCTGGGCTCTTTGGCCGCAAAGTGCAGTTGCCGGACGAGCGGGCCGGGACTCTAATGGTCTTCAAGACTTACGACCGCCTCAGCTACGCGCTGATCATGGAGGCTGAAGGCCCGATCCACACCCTCGACAAGGTCCGTAACCCGAGCTGATCCTCTCGCCTAGCCCTCCCCAAGCCGGGGGGTTTTCTGCGGCGATGCTTCCGCGTCGGGCCCTGGCCCGACACGGAAGCATCGCCGCAGGAAGCATTGTGTCCACTGACAACTGGCTAGACAGGCCCGACGCCCATCTGCTCACACCAGCCGACGCCGGTTACCCGGCGCTGCTCCGGGAAATTGCCAGCCCACCAACCCAGCTGTTCGTCCGCGGCAATGTGGATGTGCTGTCCCTTCCGCAGCTCGCGATCGTCGGCAGTCGCAATGCCACGCCCGCCGGCGCCGAGACTGCCCATAGCTTCGCGTCGCACCTGGCCGCGCGGGGCTTCTGCATTACCAGCGGACTGGCGGAAGGCATCGACGCGGCCGCCCATCGCGGCGCGCTGGCGGCCCGTGGACAAACTCTAGCCGTGTGCGGCACGGGGCCCGACATCGTCTATCCGCGCCAGCACGAAAGTCTCGCGGCGGAGATCGTCGCCGCGGGTGGGGCCATCGTGTCCGAATTTGCCCCAGGCACGCCGGTGCTTCGCGCGAACTTTCCCCGTCGGAACCGGCTGATCAGCGGACTGTCGATCGGTACGCTGGTGGTCGAGGCCAGTGTGCGCAGCGGCGCACTGATCACGGCGCGCCATGCCATGGAGCAGGGCCGCGAAGTGTTCGCGATCCCGGGCTCCATACATAATCCCGTCGCGCGCGGCTGCCATCGCCTGATTCGCAACGGCGCGAAACTGGTGGAGACCGCGACCGACATCGTGGAGGAACTCAGCAGTCTGCTTGCCGGCCTGCAGCTTCCCGACGCACCGGTGGGCGAAGGCGTCATGCCGGAAGCGCCTGTCAGCGCGGCGGAACCCGACGCGGAGTACGCACAGCTCCTGGCAGCAATGGGGTGGGATCCGGTGGACGCAGACAGCCTTGTCGCCCGCTCCCGATTGACGATCGGGGAGGTTTCCTCCATGCTTCTGATGCTCGAATTGCAGGGTTCGGTGCGGCAACTCTCCGGTGGCCGCTATCAAAGGGCAGGTAAAAAAAGGAGCGTCGATACATGAGCGATACCGTTCTCGACGTGCTCCTTTACCTCTTCGAGACCTACTCGGACCAGGAACCCGACACCGCCAACCAGGATGTGCTCCGCGAGGAACTCCTGAGGGCTGGTTTCGGCGAGCCCGAGGTGGACAGTGCCCTGGACTGGATCGACGGCCTCAGCGAGACCAGCGCGCCGTTTGCCGGCGTGCCGGGCGACCGCTCCATCCGGGTCTACAACGATGTGGAACTGCGCCGACTCGACCTCGAGTGCCGGGGCTACCTGCTGTACCTGGAGCAGATCGGTATCCTGTCACCCGCGCAGCGCGAGGTGGTCATCGACCGGTTGATGGCACTGGGTTCCGGCACGGTCGACAAGGAACAGGTCAAGTGGGTCGTGCTCATGGTGCTGTTCGCGCAGCCCGGGCAGGAATCCGCCTTCTCCCGGATGGAAGATCTGGTCTTCGAGGAGAGCACTGGCGCGATGAATTGAGCTCGAAAACCACTGCTCAGTCTCTAACAACCCAGAGCAAGCCGCGCTAGTGTCGCGGCTTCGTCGTCTATAGAGAATCGAATGCCCAACGTCGTCATCGTCGAGTCGCCCGCCAAGGCCAAGACCATCGAGAAGTACCTGGGCAAGGACTTCAAGGTGCTGGCCTCCTATGGTCATGTGCGCGATCTGCTCGAGAAGGACGGGGCGGTGGATCCGGACCACGGGTACCTCATGAAGTACTCGGTGGCGGAGGATAAAGAGAAGCACATTTCCGCGATCGCGAGTGCCCTAAAGAAGGGTGATGCGCTCTACCTGGCAACGGACCCGGACCGCGAGGGTGAGGCCATTTCCTGGCACCTGCAGGAGATCCTCGGTGAGCGGGGCCTGCTCAAGGATCGCAAGGTCTACCGGGTGGTGTTCTACGAGATCACCGAGCGGGAAGTTCTTGAAGCCATCAAGCAGCCACGCGAGGTCTCAATGGATCTCGTCAATGCTTACCGCACGCGCCGGGCGATGGACCACCTGATCGGCTTCAAATTGTCGCCCCTGTTGTGGCGCAAAATCAGCCCGAAGCTCTCCGCCGGCAGGGTGCAAAGCCCAGCGCTGCGCATGCTCGTGGAGCGGGAGGAAGCGATCGAGGCCTTCCGCAGCCAGGAGTACTGGTCCATCGAGGCGGCCACGGGCAAGCCGCCTGGTGTCTTCGCGGCGCGCCTCGTCGAGTACTCCGGGCGCAAGGTCGTCGACACCTTCAACCGTGAAAAGCCCGAGACCTTCACCTTCCAGAACGCGTCCCAGGCCACCGAGGCGCAGCAGGCCCTGGAGGCAGCTGCCAGCGGGCAGTTGCGGGTGAAAACCGTGGAACGTAGCCAGCGCCGGCGCCGTCCGGCGCCACCATTCATTACTTCAACCCTGCAGCAGGAAGCCTCCCGCAAGCTTGGGTTCCGGGCGCGCAACACAATGCAGGTGGCGCAAAAACTCTACGAGGGCATCGCGATTCCCGAGGGGACGGTAGGTCTGATCACCTACATGCGCACGGATTCCGTGGGCCTCGCCAAGGAGGCTGTGGACGACATCCGGGCCTTCATCGTCGAGCGCTATGGCAAAGCCAGCCTGCCGGCGCAGCCGAACGTCTACAAGACGTCGGCGAAAAATGCGCAGGAGGCCCACGAAGGCATTCGGCCGACCAGCATTCGCCGGGTACCGGAGGACCTCCGCAGCTTTCTGACAGACGAACAATTCAAGCTGTACGGCCTGATCTGGAAGCGCACGATCGCGTCGCAGATGGAGCCAGCGGTCTACGACATGCTGGCCGTGGACCTGGTGCCTTCGCTACGCGCCGAAGCCGGGCGCTTCCGGGCTACAGGCTCCACGCTGGTGAGCCCAGGCTTCATTGCGGTCTACCTGGAAGGCCGGGATGACGTCGGTGACGACGACACCGATGTAAAGCTGCCCGCTGTGCAGCAGGGGGACCTGCTACCTCTGGAAGCGATCAAGCCGGAGCAGCACTTCACGGAACCGCCCGCGCGCTACACCGAGGCCAGCCTCGTGAAGGCGCTTGAAGAGTGCGGTATCGGCCGGCCTTCCACCTACGCCACCATCATTTCCACCCTGCTGAACCGCAAATACGCCGACCTGAAGGGCCGGGCGCTCAAGCCCACCGACGGCGGTCGCATTGTCAGCGGCTTCCTCACGGGAAATTTTACGCGTTACGTGGATTACGACTTCACGGCCCACATGGAAGATGAGCTCGACGAGGTCTCTCGCGGCGAGCGGGACTGGGTGCCGGTACTCGACGAGTTCTGGAAACCCTTCGCGGTGCTGCTGAAGGAAAAGGAGGCGTCAGTGACGCGGGAGGAAGCGGCGCAGGTGCGCGAGCTGGGTACGGACCCGACGTCGGGACGGCCGATTTCCGCGCGCTTTGGCCGTTACGGCTCCTTCATTCAGATCGGCAGGCGAGAGGACGAGGAAAAGCCCAGGTGGAAAGGGCTCCAGCCCGGCCAGAGCATGTTCACCATCCAGCTCCCCGATGCGCTGGAGCTCTTCAAGCTGCCGCGCTCGCTGGGCAAACTGCCCACCGGGGAACCGGTGAGCGCCAACACCGGGCAGTTCGGCCCCTACGTGCAGTACGAGATCCTGGATACGTCGACCGGCGAGGTGAAGAAGAAGTACGTCTCGCTCACTGCGCATGAGCCGCTGAAGATCACCCTTGAAGAGGCGATCGAGGTCATTCGCGCCAAGCAGGAGGCCGATGCCAACAAGCTGGTCAAGGATTTCGGCGTGGACAACCTGCGCATCCTGCGGGGCCGCTGGGGTCCGTACCTCACGGACGCCCAGAAGAATGCGCGATTGCCCAAGGATCGCGAGCCGGAGACCATCACCCTCGATGAAGCACGGGTGTTGATCGCGAATGCGCCGCTGCCGAAGCGCCGCTGGGGCCGGCCCGTCACCAAGAAGAAGGTGGCGAAGAAGGCCGCAAGGAAGAAGGCGGGGCCGGCTGCGGGTGGCAACGGCGAATTGGCCCCGGTCGGCGCCGCAGCGAAGCCCGCCGCAAAGCCCCGGAAGAAGGCCGCGCGCAAGGCCGGCAAAGCAAAGCCCGCCGCCGGCCGTCTCGCGAAACCGGCCGCCGGGTAGCCGGGGCCCCGCCCGGCGAGTGGTAGTGACGACTCCCGGATTTCTTGCCCCACGACTGCGTCACGCCGCCGCCGTCCTGCACGCGGGCGGGGTCATCGCGTACCCCACCGAGGGCGTCTACGGCCTGGGCTGCCGTCCGGATGACGAGCGCGCCGTGCAGTTCCTGCTCGGACTGAAGCAACGACCCGTATCGGCTGGTTTCATCCTGATCGCCGCCAGCCTGGAACAGCTCGATGGCTGGATCCTGCCGACGCCCCGGGAAGCGCGTCAGCTGCTGTCCACCCAGGTGAACCGTCCTGTGACCTGGGTCGTCACCGCCGGGCCACTGACGCCGGACTGGATTACCGGTGGTCGGGACACGGTGGCCGTGCGGGTGACCCGGCATCCCGTGGCGGCTGGTCTGTGCCTGGCCAGCGGTCTGCCACTGGTGTCCACGAGTGCCAACCGGCGGGGGAAACCACCCGCCCGTTGCGCCCTGGCAGCGCGGCTGCGCTTTGGTCCCTATCTGGACCTGATCGTCGGTGGGGCCACGGGTGGGACGCCCGGTCCCACGGAAATCCGACACGCGGCCTCGGGGCAGGTGGTCCGGGCGGGCGGATCGATCTGAAAATCTAACCTGGTGTCCATCCACTGTTGAGTTGCTGACGTATAGCAGACAACTCTTTCAAAGCCGGAGCTTGTGCTAGTCTGGCCACTTAACAAAAGCGGCTAAGCCCATGCCGCTCAATAAGAAACCGAGAGCCAACCCGTGCGACGCTTCCTGATCTTCAGCCTGAACATAACGCTACCCCTGGCGCTCGCACTGAGCCCGGGACCGGCGTTTGCTGCCGGCGCCCGAGCGGCGGAGGGCTCGCGCCTACAGGCCATCCCAGCAGCAGTCAGCACCACCGAAACGCGCGTTTACATCGTTCAGTTCAGGGCTCCTGCGGCGGTGCAGGAGCCCACGCTCAGGACGACTGCGACAGCACATAGCGCAGCCCAGTCGCCGACAGTGGGGGCCAGGTCGGTGGGTGCCAGTAGGAGCCTGGTCGGCAGCAACCAGGGACGCCGCTTCGATGTGGGCGCTCCCGACGTCCGCCAGTACGCGGACCGCCTCACGGCGCAGCACGATACGGTGCTCGCGTCGGTTGGCGCTGGCAACGACAAGCTCTACAGCTACCGCTACGCCCTGAACGGCTTCGCCGCGCGATTGACGCCCGACCAGGCCCGCAAGCTCCGGGCCCGGAAGGACGTCCGCAACGTCTGGGAAGACCGGCCCAAGTTCGTCGAGACCAACGACAGCCCCGCCTTCCTCGGACTCACGGCGGCGAACGGCGGGCTGCGCCGCGAACTCAGCCTGCGGGGCGAGGACATCGTCATCGGCGTCATCGACAGCGGCATTGCACCCGGACACCCGAGCTTCAGCGACAAGCAGGAGGCGAAGCGTCCGCGCCTGTGCACATCCGTGTGGGGAGAGAACTCGCTGCTCGGCCTCTGGCTGTGCAAGCGCTTCAAGAGTCGCGCACCCACGCTGGTCTACCGCCCGTTGCCCGGCTGGCAGGGCGCCTGCGAAGCGGGTGACGGGTTTCGCACGACCTACTGCAATAACAAGCTGATCGGTGCCCGTTACTACATCGACGGCTTCCTGGAGCGTTACGCACTGGATGAAAACGAGTTCATCTCGCCCCGGGATGCGGATGGCCACGGCACTCACATCGCCTCCACGGCCGCTGGCAATTTCGTTAAGGCCACACTCTCCGGCGTCCGGGTGGCGAAGATCAGCGGCATGGCCCCCCGCGCCCGCGTCGCCGTCTACAAGGCCTGCTGGCTGGAGCCCGGCCAGGTGCGCGGCACCTGTAGTACAGCTGACCTGGCTCGCGCCATCGAGGATGCGGTGGCCGACGGCGTGGACATCATCAATTACTCGGTGGGCAGCCACGACGACATTAACGACGCCGACGACCTGGCATTGCTGGCCGCCGCGGACGCGGGGGTGCTCAGCGTCGCGGCGGCGGGCAACGAGGGTCCAGCGCCCGGTTCCATGCTGTCGCCAGCCGCGGCGCCCTGGGTGCTGGCGGTGGGCGCTTCCAGCCGGCGTGGTGACCACTTCCTCGAGGCCATTCGGGTCAACAGTCCGGCCTCTGTGCAGAAGGACTATCCGGCAGTGGAGGCCCTATTTACCCCACGCCTCCGGAATGTGGGCCCCCTGACACTCCGCCTGATCCTCGTGGACGACGCTACCAGCAGCAGCTTCGACGACAGCACCGGCACCACGGTCGACGCCTGCGAGGCCATCGTGAACACCACTGAACTTTCGGGGCAGGTCGCGCTACTCCAGCAGGGCGGCTGCACCTTCGAGACGAAGATCCGCAACGCCCAGGATGCCGGTGCCAGGGCCGTGGTGGTCTTCAGCAACAAGGGTGAACCGGTCCTGATGAAAGTCACCGACGGTTCCGTCCAGATTCCGGCGCTCATGATCGGGCAGGCAGACGGGCAGCTGCTCCGGGACCGGCTCGTGGACCAGGACCCCGTGGAGGTGACGCTGGACAAGCAGATCTTTCTGACCATTCGGGACGAGGGCAACCAGATGCAGGGCTTCTCGGGGCGCGGACCCAGCATGTGGGAGCCCAACGTGCTGAAGCCCGACGTGACCGCGCCAGGCGTGGACATCCTGGCCGGACACACGCCGGACGTGGCCAACAACGTCCGTGGTGAGCGCTTCCAGTACCTGTCGGGCACGTCCATGGCCGTGCCCCACGTGGCCGGCGTCGCGGCCCTCCTGAAGGAGGCCCACCCGGACTGGAGTCCGGCGGCGCTGAAATCGGCGGTGGTAACGACAGCGCGGCAGAACGTCCGCAAGGAAGACGGCGACACCGCCGCCGACCCCTTCGACTTCGGCGGGGGATACCTGGTACCGAACCTGGCCGTGAAACCGGGCCTCGTGTACGACGGCGGCAGTAGTGATTACGACGCCTTTCTGTGCGGTCGCGGTGAAGCGCGCATCGGGGTGGACTGCGCTGCCCTGGAAACCGCCGGCTTCGCCACCGACGGCAGCGACCTCAACCTGCCTTCGATCGCCATCAACGAACTGGTCGGTGAGCAGGTCGTCCGGCGCCGGGTGACCAACGTGGGTTCCGCTGCCCAGTTCACCGCCAGCGTGGAGGCGCCAACCACGATCGATGTGGAGGTGACACCATCGGTGCTCTCGCTCGCGGCGGGGGAGAGTACGGACGTGGAAATCCGTCTGACGACCGACGGCACCACGCTCGAAGCCTGGCAGTTTGGCTCGCTCACCTGGTCCAGTACCGACGCGACCGTGCGTTCGCCACTGGCGATTCGCGCGCTGCCCTTCGCAGCACCGACGGCGGTCTCTGCTTCCGGCGCGACGGGCAGCGCCGATCTGGCCCTTCGCGTGGGCTACTCCGGGAGCTACGCAGTTGTGCTGAGCGGCCTTGAAGCGACGGGCCAGAGCCAGTCGGACGATATCCGGGCCCAGCTGACCAACAGCGTGGCGGATGATCCGGACGATCTCTATACCTTCGTCCAGCCAACGGCGGGCACGCCGCCAAATAACGTGCGGCGCATTCCCATCATCGTGCCAGAGGACACCCGGTACCTGCGGGTGGCCCTGTTCAACCAGAACAGCAGCCCCGGCGCCGACCTGGACCTGTACCTTTACTCCTGCCCCGGTTTCGGGAAGTGCACGGAAGAGGTCACGCCGAGCGTCGAAGTGGCCTCATCCGATGAAGTCATTAACCTGATACCCGCGGAGGGTGCCACCTTCATTACGCCGGGCGAGTACTACGTGGACGTGCACGGCTTCAACGCACCGGCCGGCACGGCGACTTTCCAGCTTTTTGTCTGGACCGTCGGAGCGAACCGGGGTAACGGGACCGTCATTGCGCCGTCCAGCGTGACGTCAGGCACCGCCGGCACGCTCACCGTCAATTGGCAGAATCTGGCCACCGGACTGAACCTGGGCCTCATCACGCACACCAACGGCACCACCGCCCTCGATGAGACCGTGATCGAAGTCACCGTTCCCTGACCCGGTCGCCGCCCATATTTCCCGCGGGCAGGGGATAGAGCACCAGGCCGGCCAGTGCCGCCACACTGAAGGCAGCGCCGGCGAGAAACGTCGCCGGGGCACCCAGACTGTCCCACAGCAGGCCAGCCAGGCTGCTCGCCAGCAGCAGGAACAAGCCGGTCACCAGATTGAAGAAACCGAAAGCGGTGCCCGCGCGCTCTGTGGGAACCGCGTCGGCGACCAGCGCGGCCAGCAACCCTTGCGTGAGTCCCATGTGCAGCCCCCAGAGACCGGCTCCGATGAGAACGGGAGCCACCGAAGCGGCCGTGGCGAGAACGACGTCCGCCAGAATCAGGATGGCCAGGCCCCACGCCAGCAACGTCCGTCGCGACCAGCGCCGGGCCGCCAGGCCGGCGGGGTAGGCAGACCCGGCGTAGACCAGGCTCAAGACCATGATGATCGCCGGAACCCAGGCCAGCGGGAGCCCGACCTGCTGCCCCCGCAGCACGAGGAAGGCTTCGCTGAAGCGCGCCAGCGTGATGACCGAGCCCAACGCCACAATGACCCAGTAGCGGCGACCCAGCGAACCCAGGCTGGCCAGCGTCAAGGCCGGTCCGCGCCGGGCTGAAACCGCAGGCCGATGATCCTGAACCCCGAAAATTAGCACCGCGAAGGCGAGCACGGCAGGCACCACGGCCACCCACAGCACCGCCCGCAGGTCGTTCTTCCAGAGCAGTAGCAAGCCAATGGCGAGCAACGGGCCCAGAAAGGCGCCGAGGGAGTCCAGCGACTGGCGCAGCCCAAAGGCCGCATTGCGCTGTTCGGGAGAGACCAGGTCGGCGATCAGGGCATCCCGTGGGGCCCCGCGAATGCCTTTGCCCACCCGATCCAGGAAGCGTGCGGTCAGCACCCAACTCACGGACTCGGCCAGGGGAAACAACGGCTTGGTCAGTGCCGCAAGGCCGTAACCAGCCACAATGAGGCTCTTGCGCCGCTGCCAGCGATCGCTGAGCGCCCCGGAAAAGACCTTCGTGATGGCCGCGGTTGCCTCGGCAATGCCTTCCAGGAGGCCGACCATGGCGCCGCTGGCACCCAGCACGGTGACCAGGAACACCGGCAGTACGCTGTGCACCAGCTCGGAGGACGCGTCCATGCACAGCGAGACGAGCCCCAGTGCAATCACGCCACGGGGCAGACCCTGGGAACGGTACAAGGCAGGGAGCTTCACCCCCGCAGGTTAGCGAGGTCCAAGCCAAGAGACGACACAAAGGTGTCACAGGACCCCTGCAGAATCCGTTCCGGAGAAGAGCACGAAAAAGACAACATGGAGCGGTGTCGGGGTTCGAACCGGGTGGTACCCCCCTCCCCTGAGCCCCCCTCAGTGTCCGGCTGGGCTCCGGCACCGTCTCCTACTCCTAATCAGGCCAGCTTCCGGCACTCCGCGTGGCGGAAGCAGCTCATCAGGTGATCGTTGATGAGGCCCGTCGCCTGCAGGTGCGCGTAGAGCGTGGTGCTACCCACGAAGCGAAAGCCCCGCTTTTTCATGTCTTTACTGAGCGCATCGGACACCGGGCTGGTGGCCGGGACCTCGGCCTGGCTGCGCCACTGGTTGCGCCGGGGCTTGCCGCCAACAAAGCCCCAGATGTAGGTATCGAAGCTGCCGTGTGCCGCCTCGATCTCGAGAAACGCCCGCGCGTTGCTGACGGCGGCCGCCACCTTCAGGCGGTTGCGGATGATGCCGGGATCCTGCAGCAGCTTCTCGATGCGCGCCGGCGTGAAGCGGGCAACCTGCACGGGATCGAAGTCGGCAAAGGCCCGCCGGTAGCCTGCCCGCCGGTGCAGGATGGTGGACCAGGAAAGGCCGGCCTGGGCGCCCTCGAGGATCAGAAACTCGAATTGCTTGCGGTCATCGTGGACCGGCACGCCCCATTCCCGGTCGTGGTACTCGAGATAGGCCGGGCTGACGCCCTCGGACCAGGGACAACGCGTGACTGACCGCTGTGCTGATGTGGGCATGGGGACGAACCTTAGCGGAGGGGGCATGGCGGTGACGAGTCGCCTTTCTGCCCAAAGTGCGGGGAAATGGCCGCCCACCTCTCGACAGCTTGCCGCATGATGGAAAATGATACCGGTCCGGCGAGGGGTTACGGGGGCCGTACATGACAGACCGATACGGGGTCATCGGCCATCCGATCGCCCACAGCAAGTCGCCCGTGATCCACCGGTTGTTTGCCGAGGCCACGAGCCAGGATCTCACCTACGACGCCATCGACATCCCGCCCGAACAGCTGGCGACCCGCGTCCGCCAGCTGTTTGCCGAGGGCTATCGTGGCCTGAACGTCACCGTGCCCCACAAGACCGATGTGCTGAAGCTCGCCTCGCGACTCACGTCCCGGGCCGAGCTGGCCGGCGCGGTTAACACGCTGATCCGGCACGCCGACGGCGCGGTGGAAGGTGACAACACCGATGGCACCGGCCTGGTGAACGACCTGGGCCAGAACCTGCGGGTTCGTCTCGCCGGCACCCGCCTGCTGATCCTCGGGGCCGGTGGCGCCACGCGTGGCATCGTCCCTGCACTGTTCGACACCAACCCCCGGGACATCATGATCGCCAATCGCACGCTGGATCGCGCCCAGGCGCTGGCGAAAGATTTCCGCATGCTCGGCAAGATTCTCGCCTGCCAGTTCCAGGAGCTTGGCGGGCAGCGTTTCGACCTGGTGATCAACGCCACCTCCGCCGGCCTCAAGGGCGAGGTGCCGCCGTTTCCCCCGTCCATCCTTGGCCCGGGAACCCTCTGCTACGACCTGTCCTACGCCATGCAGGACACGCCCTTCGTCGCCTGGGCCAGGGCGAACGGCGCCGGCCGCGTGGCCCAGGGCTGGGGCATGCTGGTGGAACAGGCCGCAGAATCGTTCTACCTGTGGCGCGGCGTGCGGCCCGACACACGGCCGGTCATCGCCAGGCTGCCGGGCGCGCCCGCCACCACGGGCAGGATGAAGAAGCGGCTGGCGTAAAAGGGGACATGCCTAATTACACCAACTCATCCACTGAGTTGAGACCAATGGCTAGCGACGGAGCCTGCTTTGGACGTCCCGGGCGTCGAAGGGTGTGGGTGAGTCCGAGCTCTATAGCGGTCCGCTGTACCCAGTTTGGCTCGCCAAAGGGCCTTCCCAAGTTAACGCATCGTCGCAGGTCGGCAAGCTCGGTTGCAGTTTGCGCCGCGTTTACGAAGTCGATCCAGTTTGTCGGCAGCTCTATGGGTAGTGGTGAAAGGACGAAGGGCGGAACGTCAACGACCCTCCACCGCAGGCTGCTCCAAGGCCATGCTTCCGCCCGCGAAACCAGGTTTGCGCGCAATGCATTCCGCTCGACATATCGCGCTACGGTAAGCAAATGCGGATCGTCCTGGATAGGAAAGGCCTTGAATCGACCTGTCCAGATACGGCCTGACGAGTTGCACTTCTTATGGTACCGCGACGCGTGGGTAGTCAGCATCCAATGAAGCCAGGCGGCCAGGTCAGCTGCAGCGTACGGCCTGACCAACAAGTGGAAATGGTTGGGCATCAGGCAGACGGCCGCCACATCAATATGTTGCCGAGCCTGGGCTCGGCGCATCAGCTGAACAAATGAATCGAACTCCGGCGGCTCCGAGAAAACAGTTGCGCGGTTATTGCCACGATTTATGACGTGGTAGTAGAGGCCACTAACAATCGAGCGGGCAGTCCTTGGCATTGCCAAAGACTAGCGGCGTCCTCCACACCATTCACTCAGCAAATCTTGAGAGAAGATGCAGATTAACGATAAAACTTCGGGGCATACGGCAACTCCGTGGGTAATTAGGCATGTCCCCATTTCTCACCGCATCGTCACCAGCTCCTCCGCCGCGGTAGGGTGAATGGCCACCGTGTCGTCGAAGTCCCGCTTGGTGGCGCCCATGTGGATCGCGACCGCAAAGCCCTGGAGCATCTCATCTGCTCCCTGGCCGATGATGTGGCAACCCACCACCTTCTCGTCATTGCCGACTGTGACCAGCTTCATGCGGGTCTTCGGCTTGTGGTCGGTGATGCCGTTGTAGAGAGAGACAAACTCGGAGGTGTAGATTTTCACGCCAGCGCCGAAGCGCTGGCGGGCCGTGGCCTCGCTGACGCCGCAAGTACCGATCGGCGGGTGGCTGAAGATAACGGTGGGAATGTTCGTGTAATCGAGATGCCGGCCGGCCATGCCGCCAAAGACCCGATCCGCCGTCCGGCGGCCGGCGGCTACGGCAACCGGGGTGAGCGCAGCGCGACCGGTGACGTCCCCCAGCGCGTAGATGTGCGGCACGTTGGTCACCTGGAAGTCATCGGTCGTGATGAAGCCCGGCGCGTCAGTGTGCACACCGGCGGCCGGGAGATTGAGGTCTGCGGTCCAGGGCTCACGCCCCACGGCCCAGATCACCGCATCGAACGGTCCGTGGCTGCGGCCGTCGGCAGTTGCCAGCGCCAGTCCCGCAGTGCTGCGCGTGAGAGCCGACGGCGTCGCCTGCCCAACGACGCGGATCCCGTCGTCCGCCAGGGCCTTCAGCAGGCCCTCCTGCAGGTAGGCGTCGAAGTGCCGGAGCACGCTGTCCTGCCGGACCAGCAGCGTGACGTCAGAACCGAGCGCACGCAGGGCGCCGGCAAACTCCACGGCGATGTAGCCGGAGCCGGCGATGGCCACCCGCTGCGGCCGGCTGGTGAGCCGGAAGAAATCATCAGACACAAGACCGAGCTCGTGGCCGGGAATCCCGGGCACCGTTGGCCGCCCACCGGTGGCCACCATGATGTGCTTGCCGGTCAGCACCCGGCCCCCCGCCTCGACGGTGTGGGGATCGGTGAAGCGGCCCCGGGCGGCGAGGTGGGCGATGCCCTTTTTGGCCAGATTCCGCGCGTAGATGCCGTTCAGCCGCTGCACGTAGGCCTGACGCTTCGCCACGAATCCGGCCCAGTCGTGGCCCCGCACCGTCAGGTCGAAACCGTAGTCGCGGGCGTCGTGCAGGGCATGGGCCAGACTGGCGGCATTGAAAGTGATCTTCTTTGGCACACAACCCACGTTTACGCAGGTGCCACCAAGCGGCGCGGGTTCGATGAGGGCCACCTTTGCGCCGTACTCGGCGGCGCGCTGGGCGGCCGCGAGACCGCCGCTGCCCCCGCCGATGGTAATGAGGTCGAATTGCTCCGTCATGCGCTTGGCTCGGGAAGTGCAGGGGTCGGGAGTGTAGCAAGGGCCCCGTTTGGGGCCGGACGGGGTTTTCCGTTAGGCTTTCCGGATGCACGACAACCCCCTGCTCGGCTCCACTGGCCTGCCCGCCTTCGACCGGATCCTCCCTGAGCACGTGGAGCACGCTGTGCTCACCACGATCGAGGCCAACCGGGTCGAGCTGGAGCAGTTGCTGACGGCTGCGGAGCAGACTGAGCTGGAGTTCGATGCCGCCGTGCTGCCCATCGAGCACCTGAGCGAGCGGCTGCACCGGGTGTGGTCCCCCGTGCAGCATCTGCAGTCGGTGGCCAACACGCCGGAGCTCCGTGCCGCCTACAACGCCTGCCTGCCCGCCATCTCCCGCTACGCGACGGAGATGGGCCACAACCAGCGGCTTTATGAGTTGTACAAACGCCTCGGCGAGGGGCCTCAGAACGCCCGGGGCGAGGGTGCCGGGCGACTGCTCGAGCTGGCAATCCGGGACTTCCGTCTGGCTGGCGTCCATCTGCCGACCGAGCAGAAAGCCCGCTTCAAGACCATCATGGAAGAGCTGGCCACGGCTGAGGCGGGCTTCGAGCAAAACGTGCTGGACTCGGCGGCCGCCTGGTCGCTGCACATTCCCGA
>CAYMKJ010000225.1:0-1568 GCA_964391025.1 uncultured Chromatiaceae bacterium | reverse complement strand
GGGGCCGTCGGTCACTGATCTCCTTCCGGATGCGGTCCAGGGATGTCAGCAGGTCCGCGGCGGTGACCGGCTCTTCCAGATAGTCACGGGCACCGCTCTGCATGGCGAGCCGCATGCACGCAGTTTGCCCGGCGGGGCCGATGACGATCATCGGCGGCCGGCCGGCAGCGGCCTGACTGACGATCCCTGCGAGGTCCGCCTCGCCGCCGGCGCCAACCTGGAGAACGACAATCTCCGGCAATTCCGTCAGGCTGTGCAGCGGGTCAGCATGGCCGTTGCTGACGTGCTTGCAAGTGACATCGAAACTGCCTGTGCCAATGCTGGCCGCCAAGCCGCCGAGTGCCGTCTTGTCCCGGCTTGCTACCATTACTTTGAGCCGCATGTCCCGATCCCCGTACTCTGTTTAACGATAAAGCCCCGTGCCCAGGGGCCTGGCAACGCAGTCGCAATCAGCAGGGCAGCGGCCCTGCGCCTACCCGTGGAATGCCAAGGCTTTCACGCGGCAATGTCGTCGGATAGCCCGGTAGCGTGAACGTCACGTTCTTCAGCGGAATCAGCAGGGTGTGCTGGAGATTCGCAATCTGGACGCGCACGTAGCGAATATTCAGGAAGTTTGCCCCGGGGCTGGCGACTACACCACCCACATCGCTGAGGTACTCGACGACCACGTTGGCGGTGGTCAGGCCACTGACGATTCGGCTGGCGCCGCCGCTGCCGGGCGCATTGAAGACGGCAACCTGCGCAATGGCCGGATCATTGACCGGGCAAACCACTGCCATGCGGGCGCCGCGTCTGGTGGCTTCATTGAGGGCGTTCAACTCAAACACCAGGCGGCTGAATTCGAGCAGTGCCAGGAGCACGACCATGGCCACGAGCCCGATGATCGCGAACTCAACCGATGTGGTGCCAGCCTGCAGGTGGCGGTTCAAGAGATGGCCCTCATGACAACCTCTGCCCTCAGACTGAAGCGGGTGGGGATCTGCCCGCCCTGCACCATGTCCGGGATCCCCGAGCCGAGCATCGGCTGGTAGTTGTAGGTCGCTGATACGGCGATGTTGCCGCCGCCCAGGTCGCGCACCGTGACGTTGCCCGGGGTGAGGCCCGGCAGCAGGGCGGCACCCGTGCCAGCCGTATTGCCGTACACCACGAGGCTGCGCGCCGTCGCCACCAGGGCCGCATCCAGGTTGACGGTCCCGGCCTGGCCGCGCAATGCCTTGGAGGCGACCAGGCGGGCGCTGTCCTGGACGGCGCGGGTGAGGGTGTTGTACTGGTGGAATACGCGCCCGAACTCGGTGACCGCCAGGAGCAGCAGCAGCAGCACGGGCAACGCGATGGTAAATTCCACCGTGGCCAGCCCCGCCTGCGCCGCCTTGTTTCGGTTTCTGTCCATGCAGGTTGCCCGGGCTCAGGAATCGCCGCTGGCGAAGTTTCGGTAGAGCTGGATGCGCAAGGGCCCGGGGATGCTGGTCGGGGCGGGCCCTGGCGTTCCGCCGGCCTCGCAGTCAGCGACAAATTCCCCGTAGATCCTCGACTTGGTGCCCTGCTGCTGGGCTTCCTGCAACAGGAAG
>CAYMKJ010000224.1:0-3725 GCA_964391025.1 uncultured Chromatiaceae bacterium | reverse complement strand
CGTTCCGAACCAGTATGCGGCTGCCTGGCGCCTGATTCATGCGAACAACCCGATCCTTCCCGTTCCAGCGGGAAGTCACGTCATACCCCACGATCTGCTCGCGGGTATCAGTGACGGTGGTGCAGCGACGTTCGGTCGTCGTATAAGTGTCGCTCTCCTGGATCTTTTCCTGAATCTGGTTGCCGGCAAAGCCGCCGGCGACCGCGCCGGCCACAGTTGATAACTTATTCCCACGGCCACTACCGAACTGGTTGCCGACTACCCCACCCACCACGGCACCGGCAATGGTGCCAGTGATCTGATTGGGATCTTTCGTGGGAGCCGTGTGCGTCACGACCTCGTCGCGACAGTCCTCCCGGGGGGTCTGGATTGCCTCTGTCACCGGTCTGACAGCCAGAACATCGGCGAACTGCCTCTTGGGCGGCGTCGGTCTGGGAGCGGTGGACTTTTCAGAGGGGACCAGCGCGGGCTGCGGCTGGTTGGTTTGCGTCACCGCCGATGGTGACGAGCCGGAATGCGGCGGGACAAGCCCCGTGTCGCTCCCGGCGAGCCTGTAACTGGCGACTGCGCCAAGCGCGGTCACGGCGATTGCTCCGGCGAATAAAGCGACGATCGCTGATTTGTTCATGCGAGCCTCCCTGCTGACATTTGCCCAGCCTGCGGCCCATCCCTGAACCGGTCAGGCTAAAAATACACGCGGCGAGGCCTGTGAAATGTGAAACAGAGCCGGGTTTTGGCCATGCAGGCTCACAGTTTGAGGCGCCGAGACCGCGCTGGCGCTACAGGGAGTCCTCTTCAACACCCGTCTGCACGGAGATGGGGCGTATGGAGTTGGCAACTCCGGCATCGAGGAAATAGACATCCGGGTCAAAACCCGCAACGCCCCGATTAATTACGGGGCCAAACAGGAGTTTGTCGCCAAAGGACCCAAAAATGGCTACGCCTCCCAGAGAGGTGTCCATGACGACCCCCAGGTCGGCAACGACAGCCCCCGACACCGCAGCGTAGGACTTGATTTGCACATTGGCCCCGGACGTCTTGACCAGGAAATGCCTTTGTAGTCCGTAAATGCCTGTCGCTGGGTCATTGCCGCTGCTCCAGAACGCCCACTCTGCGTCCGCGCCGGTCACGGTCAGGCCGGTACCATTGCTGAGAACCTGAAGGGCCGACGACGTGGTTGTTATGCCCTTGCTGTCTCCAACTGTCTTGGTCACGAACAGGCGCTCGCTATTCGTTGCGAGCGGGCCGACTTCGAGATCCGCTAATCCGTCTGTCGGTTTGGCTGCAGTGGACAGGGTTGCTACCGAGCCCCCGGCCCGGGGGATCGAGTAAAGCGTGGTGGATGCGTCCAATTCCTGGCTGAAAACCACCCGTGTCGGGGTGATGGCGGGCACACGCAGGCCCAATTGGCCCGGATCCGCGGTCCACAGGCTGGTGGGTGTCGTCGTGGTGTGATTGATGATCCAGAGTTTTCCTGCGTTGAACCAGGCGAACTGGGTCTCATCGGCTGGGCCCGTGCCGCTGGTCAGGTTAGCAAAGTTCACCAGATCGCTATCCAGGTCCTGGAGAGCCTGGATCGTGTCCGTTGAGGCCCGGTAGCGATAGAGCTTTACCTTCAGCTGGTTTGGATCCTTCGCCACGATGTAGTAGAAGAAATCCGTGCTCGTGACGACGCCCTGGAACCCCAGCACAGTCGGTCCGATGAATGGTGAGTCCTGAACGGCCAGGAGATTGGACGACTTCGGGGCGACGTTGGCGTCATAGCTGCGGAGGCGCCAGGTGGTGCCACTGAGCTCTAGCGAGAGCAGCCCTCTTGGTGAGCCATCCGCGTTGCCCAATGGCCCCACGAACGACACGGGTTGCCCACCGTTGAGCACTATGGCGGCGTCGGTGGCCGCAGCTGCCAACCGGACCAGTGCCTTGCCAGTCTTGCTGGTGTCACAGGTGGTCGTAGCAAGGTCCTGCAGGGTCACAAGAGCATAGTCCTTGGCCAGCGACGTGCCCTGCGAGTAGTCGTGCAAGGCACCATCGACGCGGCAGATCTTGGTCAGGGAGGACAACTGGGCAGGCGCACCCGCACCGGTCCTGGCCAGGGACTTGGCGAAGACCTTACCGCCCTTCTCATAGACTAGCCGGGCCGGATAGTGGTCCTTCGTGGCCATTGCTGCCAGCACAGCGGCCCCAGTATTCGCAATGGTGGCGCTGTAGTTTGCCGGGCCAAAGGCGCTGACGCTGCTCACCCCCGTGTCAGCAACCACCGGTGCTGTGGCCGGCGATTCCGGGTCCATCAGCATGTACCGGCCGGTGCCGGCCGAGTCGAAGAACGGCAGCAGGAAGGTGCCGGCTCCGGTGCCGCCGCCAGACCCAGCCGTTGTGCTCGTGAAGGTGTCAGCCACACCGCCAACCGAGAGTACCGTGTTGGTCGCCGTGGTCGCCGTGGCGGCACTCGTGTGACGCACGCACGCGGTCTGACCGTTGCTGATGCTGCCGACCGCACTCGTAAACGTGGCACCGCAACCGATGGAATACGTACCGCCCGTCACGCTGATCGCCGCCGGCGCGGCGATGCCCGTGATGGTCACTGCAGCAGAGGTGATCGTGGTCGATAGCAGTACGCCGGTCTGATCGACAAACGTGAAGGCGTTAGGCGTCGTGTCCACAGCGGCCGTAGTACTGAAATCCGCGTTGGTCAGCGTGGGCTTGGTGGTCAGCGTGGCAAAGCGCACCGGCGCCGTGGCTCCGGTGCCATCCGGGTCGTAGTACAGCGCGCCGGTGGCCGGGTCGTAAAGGAGCCGCTGCGCGGCGGTGGTCGCGGTCGGGCCGGCGCCGAAGGCGGTGGCGGCCAGCGTCCCGGTGCCGGTCAGCGCGGTGAACACGGCGTTCTCCAGCCGGACGGTGTCATCCACTGGATTAAAGTCGGGGAGCTGGTCCACATTGGTGCTGGCGTTCAGCGCCGTATTGAACAGGAAGGTGTCCTGGCCCGCGCCGCCGATCAGGGTGTCGTTGCCCAGCCCGCCGTTCAAAATGTCGTTCCCCGCTCCGCCGTTGAGTGTGTTGTTACCGTTGTTGCCGGTGAGCGTGTCGGCGAGTGGGCTGCCGGTCAGGTTCTCGACCGCGAGCAGCGTGTCGCTGCCCGAGCCCCCGGTGGCCTGGGCGATGGTCAGGGCCAGGCTGACCTGCACCGCAGCGGTCGCCAGGGAGTAAGACACCGTGTCCGTGCCGGTGCTGCCGTTGAGCACGTTGTTACCGGGGTTCGGGTACAGCGTGTTGGCCAGGGTGTTCCCGGTGCCGTTGATCGCCGCCGTGCCGAGCAGCAGGAGATTCTCCACATTGACCGGCAAGGTGTAGGTGACCGTCGAGCGCACCAGGTCGATGCCCTCGTTCAGCGCCTCCACCACCTGGTCCGTGGCGAGGTCCACATAGTACGAGTCGTTGCCGGCGAGGCCGATCAAGGTGTCGAGCCCCGTCCCGCCGTTGAGCACGTTCACCGCCGCATTACCGGTGAGCGTGTCGGCGAGTGGGCTGCCGGTCAGGTTCTCCACAGCGAGCAGCGTGTCGCTGCCCGAGCCCCCGGTGGCCTGGGCGGTGGTCAGGGCCAGGCTGACCTGCACGGCGGCGGTCGCCAGGGAGTAAGACACCGTGTCCGTGCCGGTGCCGCCGTTGAGCACGTTGTTACCGGCGTTCGGGTACAGCGTGTTGGCCAGGGTGTTGCCGGTGCCGTTGAT
>CAYMKJ010000223.1:0-10347 GCA_964391025.1 uncultured Chromatiaceae bacterium | reverse complement strand
CGCCGACCGGCGCGAAATGGGGACATGCCTCATTTGCTAGCAAATGAGGCATGTCCCCATTTCGCGCCGGTCGGCGCTCCTACATGCCCGAATAGTTGGGACCGCCCCCGCCCTCCGGCGCCACCCACCGGATGTTCGCGGCGGGATCCTTGATGTCGCACGTCTTGCAGTGGACGCAGTTCTGCGCGTTGATCTGGAAGCGGGAACTGCCGTCGGCCTGTTGCACCACCTCGTAGACCCCGGCCGGGCAGTACCGCTGGGCCGGCTCGTCGTAGACGGGCAGGTTGCGGGCAATCGGCACCGTCGGGTCCTGCAGCTGGAGATGGCAGGGCTGGTCTTCTGCGTGGTTCGTGCTCGAGAGAAAGACCGACGACAGGCGGTCGAAGGTGATCCGGCCGTCAGGTTTGCCGTAAACGATGCGTGGTGCGTCGCCCGCCGGACGCAGGGCCACGTGGTCAGCTTCCCGGCTGCGGAGAGTGAACGGCAGACGTCCGCGGAAGACGTTCTGATCGAGCCAGATAAAGGCCCCGCCCAGCAGCAACCCGAACTTCTTCTGGGCGGGAGCGACATTGCGGCCCTCCTCGAGCTCCCGCCACACCCAGGAGTTGCGCACGGCTAATTCGAACGTATCGAGAACTGCTGGGGCAGCGTCGCCCTGCCCGAGCGCGGCGAAGACGGCCTCCGCGGCCAGCATCCCCGTCTTCAGTGCCGTGTGTGAACCCTTGATCTTGGCGCCGTTCAGAAAGCCCGCGTCGCAGCCGGCGAGCAGGCCTCCCGGAAAGGCGAGCTTCGGCAGGGATTGCAGCCCGCCCTTGTTGACCGCCCGCGCCCCGTAGCTCACCCGCTGCCCACCCTCCAGCACCTGCCGGATAGCCGGGTGCTGCTTCCAGCGCTGGAACTCCTCGAAGGGGTTCAGGTGGGGGTTGGTGTAGTTCAACGCGATGATGACGCCCAGATACACCTGGTTGTTCGCCGCGTGATAGAGAAAGCCGCCGCCCTCCGTGCCGCCATCGAGAGGCCAGCCGAGCGTGTGGACCACGAGCCCCTCCCGGTGCTTCGCCGGGTCGATCGTCCACACTTCCTTGAGACCGATGCCGTAGTGCTGGGGATCGCACTCATCCTGCAGCCTAAAGACCTCCATCAGCTCCTTGCCCAGGTGACCCCGGCAGCCCTCGGCAAAAATCGTGTACTTGCCGCACAGCTCGTAGCCGGACTGGAACCCGGCTTTCTCGCTGCCGTCGGCGCCGCGGCCCAGGTCGCCCGTGATCACGCCGGCCACCCGGCCGTTCTCATAGAGGACACGGGCGGCCGCAAAACCCGGGAACAGATTGGCGCCGAGAGCCTCAGCCTGCTGCCCCAGCCACTGGCACAGGTGGCCCAGGCTGATGATGTAGTTGCCCTGGTTGCGCATCGGGCGCGGGATGAAGAGCTCCGGAATGCGCAGGCTCGTCGTTGCGTTCCGCAGCCAGTGGAACTCGTCCTGGGATACCGGCGTGGTGACCGGAGCACCCCGGTCTCGCCAGTCGGGAAAGAGTTCTGTCAACGCGGTCGGCTCGAAGACGGCACCCGAGAGAATGTGCGCACCGATCTCGGCGCCTTTCTCCACGACACAGACGGAAACCTCGCGACCGGCGGCCGCACTGAGCTGGAGTACGCGACAGGCCGCCGCCAGACCGCAGGGCCCGGCGCCCACGATCACGACGTCAAACTCCATGCGTTCCCGTTCGGACATGCGGTCAGCAGTCTACCGTGGGGGCCCCGGAAACCGGTAAATTGGGCGCCCCGCAGTCAGCCGTCGGCGCATGGATCTCCTCACCCGCTATCAGTCCGCCAAGGCCGAACTCGGTCTCAGCGATGACTCCGCACAGGACCGCGCCATGCAGGTCCTGGACCGGGTCGGCCGGGAACTGGCGGCCCGACCGGCCCGGCGGGTGCCACGCATGCTCCGCCGCTTCCTGCCCATCGCGCCCGTCCCGGTGCCCGTCCGGGGCGCCTATCTGTGGGGTGGCGTCGGTCGCGGCAAGACGCTGATGATGGACGTGTTCTTCGAGTGGCTGCCGTTCGAGGACAAGCGGCGCTACCACTTTCATCGCATCATGAGCCGGGTGCACCGACGGCTGGCCGGGTTGCGTGACGCCCAGGATCCCCTCGCCATCGTCGCCGCGGACTTCGCGAAGGAAGCCCGGGTGATCTGCTTCGACGAGTTCGCTGTGGCCGATATCGCGGACGCCATGCTGCTCGGTCGCTTTGTC
Source organism: uncultured Chromatiaceae bacterium (assembly GCA_964391025.1). Lineage (GTDB taxonomy): Bacteria > Pseudomonadota > Gammaproteobacteria > Steroidobacterales > SHZI01. Next base: position 8,095 of record CAYMKJ010000223.1, on the reverse strand, counting down.
GAGAGCCTGCTCGAGCAGGGCGTCACGCTGGTGGCCACCTCCAACAACGCCCCTGAGGATCTCTACCGGGGTGGCCTTCAGCGGCAGCGCTTTCTGCCGGCGATCGATCTTCTCGTCCGGCACACCGAAGTGGTGCACGTGGACGGGCTCGTGGACTACCGTCTGCGCGTGCTCGAGGCCGCCGAAATCTGGCACGCGCCCCTTGATACGGCCGCCGAAGCCAATCTGGAGCGCTACTTCCGGGATATCGCGCCAGACCGGGGCGCAGGCAATGCCCGCCTCGAGATTCTGGGCCGGCGGGTCCCGGTCCGGCGCCTCGCCGAGGGAGTCGTCTGGTTCGACTTTGGCGCGCTTTGCGACGGCCCGCGCAGCCCGGAGGACTACATCCAGATCGCCCGCTCTTTCCAGACGGTGATCGTCTCCGGCGTACCCCAGCTCGATGAATCCCGCGAGAACGCGGCGCGCCGTTTTATCGCCCTCGTGGACGAGTTCTACGACCGGCGTGTCAACCTGATCGTCTCTGCGGCGGAGCCGATCAGCCGCGTCTATACCGGGTCCCGCTTGCAGCGGGAGTTCGAACGAACCCGCAGCCGGCTACTCGAGATGCAGTCAGTCGAATACCTGGCAGCTGGTCACCTGCAGTAGGAGCGCCCTGTAGGAGCGCCTTTAGGCGCGATCGCCATCGATCGCGCCTAAAGGCGCTCCTACAGTCTAGAATTCCCCCTGCGCGGATCTCGGAGCTATTGGAATGACAGGCAAGCTGGTCCTCTGTCGGCATGGACAGAGCACATGGAATCTCGACAACCGGTTCACCGGCTGGACCGACGTGGATCTCACCGACCAGGGGCGCGATGAGGCTCGGACAGCCGGCCGCCAGCTGCGGGCGCTGGGCTACCGGTTCGACATCGCCTACACCTCGGTGCTGAAGCGCGCCATCCGCACGCTGTGGCTGATCCTCGACGAAATGGATCTGATGTGGATCCCGGTGGAGCGCACCTGGCGACTGAATGAGCGTCACTACGGCGCGCTCCAGGGTCTGGACAAGGCCGAGACGGCGGCAAAGCACGGCGAGGCCCAGGTAAAAATCTGGCGCCGGAGCTACGACATTCCTCCGCCCCCCTTGGACGCCGCTGACGCGCGACACCCGGCCAATGATCCGCGCTACGCCAACATTTTCGGAGTGCCCGGTACGGAGTCGCTGAAGGACACCCTGGCGCGGGTGCTGCCGTTCTGGCAGGACAGCGTCGCGCCGCGACTCCTTCGCGGTGAAGATGTTCTGCTCGCAGCCCACGGCAACAGTCTGCGCGCCCTCGTGAAGATGCTCGACGGTGTCTCGGAGAAGGACATTCTGGAATTCAACATCCCGACCGGCATCCCGATGGTCTACACCTTTGATCCTGGCCTGAAGCCCCGATCGCGGGAGTATGTGGGCGACCCGGAGGTCATCCGGAAGGCCGCGGAGGCAGTGGCGCGCCAGGCCAGTGCCAAAGGAAGCGCCCGATGATCTACAGCCTCGACGGCCTGGCGCCGTGCCTCGGGCGCGACGTGTACGTGGCGCCGAATGCCACCGTGATCGGGGACGTCCAGCTTGGTGACGAGGTCAGCATCTGGTTCGGTGCTGTCCTGCGGGGCGACGTGGAGCGCCTCACAATTGGCCGCCTCAGCAACGTGCAGGACAACTCGGTGCTGCACTCGGATCCCGGCTCTCCGCTGACCCTCGGCAACCGGGTCACCGTTGGCCACGCGGTCATTCTGCATGGTTGTACGGTCGGTGACGGCGCGCTCATCGGCATGGGCTCCACCATCCTGAACGACGCCCGAATTGGCCGGAACTGCCTGGTGGGCGCGAACGCCCTGATCACGGAGGGCAAGGAATTTGCTGACGGCATGCTGATCGTCGGCTCGCCGGCCCGCGCCCTTCGGCCGCTGACGCCCGAAGAACTGGCCCGGCTGGGGGAAAGCGCGACGCGCTACGCCGAGCGCGGCAAGTTTTACCAGAGACGGCTCCTGCCAATCACCCAGGAGCGCCTTCAGGCGGGAAATGGGGACATGCCTAATTTCTGAAATTAGGCATGTCCCCATTTCCCGCCTGAAGCCGCTCCTACAGCGCCGGTCGAGCCCGGATGAGGCCTTCCTGGGCCAGGGTTGCGACGAGCTTGCCGTCCTCGGTGAAGACGTAGCCCCGGGCGAGGCCCCGACCGCCGGACGCCGCCGGGCTATCGAGGGCGAACAGCAGCCATTCGTCGACCCGCGCGGGCCGGTGGAACCACATCGCATGATCCAGGCTCGCCAGTTGCAGCCCTTCACGCCAGGCGTGCAGGCCGTGAGGCAAGGTTGCCGTGCCGATCAGTTCGTAGTCCGAGATGCAGGCCAGTACGGCCTGATGCAGGAAGGAATCGGCCGGAAGTCGTTCCAATGTCTTCATCCAGAGGTGCTTGGCCGGGGCCCCGGTTCCCCGATTCAGGAATTGCCCCGGATCCACCGGGCGCATCTCGAAAGGCTGGTCCCAGTGCAGAAACCGCTGCATACGCGGCGGAAGATCGCCCGTGAACTCGCGAGCCAGGGTCTCCACGTTCTTGAGGGAGTCGGGCTTGGGCACGTTCGGCATTGCGACCTGGTGTTCGAGACCGGACTCGGGGATCTGGAATGAGGCCGTCATGTTGAAGATCTGCTCGCCGTGCTGGATCGCCACGATCCGCCGGTTTGAGAAGCTCCCGCCGTCCCGGGCCCGATCCACGTCGTAGATGATCGGTGCCTGCATATCACCACGTTTGAGGAAGTAGGCGTGCAGCGAGTGCACGACCCGTCCCTCCACCGTCCGGCTGGCCGCCGCGAGAGCCTGTCCAAGGACCTGGCCGCCAAATACCTGGCTCGTACCGAAGTCTCGGCTTTGGCCGCGGAAGATGTTCTGCTCGATCTGCTCGAGATCGAGCAGAAGGGTCAGGTAGTTGAGGCGGTCACTCATGCGCGAATTGTACCCGGCCTGTGCTAAGGTTTCGGCACGGAGGGTGAGCAGATGAAAGACGCGCTACAGGCGATACCTCGCAAGGGCTCCCGGCTCTCCAGCATCGGTATCTGGACCGCCGTCATCGGCGTGGTCCTCGCCGCGCTCTCGGGCCTCGGTGCGCGGGCGGGATTCCTTTCTCCGTTTGCCAGCATGGGCGCCTATACCGGTGGCAGCCTGCTGTTGCTGATCGCACTGGTTACTGCAGCGCTGGGTCTGCTCCGCAGTAGTGGTACGGCAGGCACGGCGTCACTGCCCGCCACCTGGCTCGCGTTGCTGGCCGGCCTGGCAGTCACCGCCAACAACGGCCTCGTCATGGGCCAGGCCCGGGGCGCCCCGCCGATTCACGACATCACGACCGATACCGACAACCCCCCGGCCTTTGTGGCAGTCATCCCGCTGCGGCAGATCGACGCCCAGAATCCGCCCGAGTACTCGGGACCCGAAACAGCTGCTGCCCAGAAACAGGCCTTCCCTGATCTGCAACCACTCCTAGTCACCCTGCCCGCGAACGTGGTCTTCGCCGCCGCCAAAGACCTCGTGCTGGAAAAGGGCTGGACCCTGGTGGACGCGAGCGAGGTCGAGGGCCGCATCGAGGCCACCGCCGAGACCGGCTGGGTGCACTTCAAGGACGACGTGGTGATCCGCATTCAGCCGGGGCGCGACCAGACCCGGGTGGACGTGCGGTCCAAGTCCCGCGTTGGCCGCGGCGACATGGGTGCCAATGCCCGGCGGGTCCGGGACTACCTGAGCGCCCTCCAGACCCGGCTCGCGCGCTGACGGGCCAGCCAGATCCGGTGGAGCCAACCATCCTCGAGATGGTCGAGTTCTATCTTCCCGTGCTGGTGACCGCGGGCGATTACGCTCGTGGGATCCAGCCCAGAATTTCCGGCCCTCCCGCAAAGCCAGGTCAGAACGCCTGGGTGCAGGCCATCACTGATGCCGACCAGAGCGTGCAGACCTTCGTCGAGGTGGCCACCCTCGCCCGGTTTCCCACTGCAGGGTTTTACGGCGAAGAGCAGGAGCAGTCGCGAAATACCGGTTACTTCCCGCTCGCTGCGGTCACGAAGGTGTGGCTGGACCCGATCAACGGTACCTTTCTCTACCAGAACCAGCGCCCGGGCTGGGACATCATCCTGTCCATCACGCGCCACGGCCAGCTGCTGGCAGCCATCAGCTACATGCCGGTCCGGGGGCGCTTCTACCTGGCCATCCGGGGCCATGGCGCGTTCACGGGCGATCGGGACACCCAACGGATTGGCCAGATGTCACCCCTCGCTACCGCATCCGGCAGCCGAGCGTGTGTGACCTACCAGGCCCCGATAGCGCTGGCCCAACTCCGCCGGCGCTGGGATGCGTTCGACATCGTCGACGACGATGACCCGCGCCGTGAATTCGACAATCTCAATGACCTGTTCACCGGCCGATTGGCGGCCTATGCATCAGAAGCCGCCGACCTGCTCGACTGGGGCGCCATGGCTTTTATCGTTACGCAGGCCGGCGGCGTAGCCTCAGACCTGGATGGGCAGCCATTCGATGGGTTTGACAACTTCCAGTTGCGGTCGACCGACCTGCTGGTCGCGACAACGCCGGCTGTCCACGCGGAACTGCTGGCGACGTTGCGACTGTAGGAGCGCCTTTAGGCGCGATAGATCGCGCCTAAAGGCGCTCCTACAATTCAATCCTCGAAGAAGTACAGCACCAGCGTCTCGCTGGTGCAGGCCGGTTTCGTTTCACCCTCGATCTCGATGGTGTTTTCCAGAATTACCTGCAAACCACCGGCCCGCTGGCGGGCCGACTTCAGCCTGCCATGCATCCGCACCCGCTTGCCCGCGGGCACCATGTTCTTGAAGCGCACGTCATTGAGCCCATAGTTGATGACACGCTTCAGCCGCGTGAACTCAACGAAGGTATCCAGCAGTTTCGGCATCAGGGAAATCAGCAAATAACCGTGTGCGATAGTGGTGCCGATCGGCAGTTCACGCCGGGCGCGCTCGACGTCCACGTGGATCCACTGATGATCCTCCGTGGCATCCGCGAAGCGGTTGATACGATCCTGATCGATGAGGATCCATTCGGACACGCCGATCTCGCGGCCCTCATAGGCCTTGACGTCGGCCGCGCAGGAAAATACGAGCCTCGACATCTCTGCAGTCAGCTCCCGGACCGGCCGATGGCGCCGAGGAACTCGGCACGAATACGGTCGTCGTCCTTGAACGCGCCCAGCATTTCGCTGGTCGTCATCCACACATTGTCCCGATGCACGCCGCGTGTCGTCAGACAATGGTGCTGGGCCTCGATCACGACGGCCACGCCCCGGGGCTCCAGCACCTGCTGGATGCAGCGGGCTATATCCGCCGTGACCTTCTCTTGCACGATCAGCCGCCTGGTGAAGGCCTCAACAACCCGCACCAGCTTGCTGATGCCAGCGAGGCGGCGGTCCGGAAGGTAGGCGATGTGCACCCGGCCGATGACCGGGGCCACGTGGTGCTCGCAGTGGGACTCGAAATCCACGTTGGTCAGCACCACGATGCGGTCATAGTGCTCGACCTGGTGGAAGGAGCTGCCCAGCAGCTCGTAGGGATCGACCCGGTAGCCCGCAAACCAGTCCTCGTAGGCTCCGAGGAAGCGCGCGGGCGTGCGCTTCAGGCCGGATCGTTCCGGGTCTTCGCCGATGAAGGCGAGCAGCGTACGGACGGCAGATTCGGCCTCTTGGTTCGACGGTTTTCGGACTGACTTCTTACGGCTAGTGACCATCGCTAAGTTCCAGATAACGGTGCAGATCGGCGGGCGTATTGACACTACCTAACACCGCCGGCCGCGCAGGATTCAGCAGCAGCGGATCAGCGGCGGCGAGCAGGGCCCGCGGGCTGACAGCGCCGTTACCGGCCTGCCTGACCACCGCTGCAAGGCGAGCGAGGGTAGCGGGTTCCCAGATGGCACACAACGGTTCGGGAAGATCATCCTCCGGGTTGCGCCAGGCGGTGCCTCCCCGAGACGGATCACGGCCGGTCACGAGTGCCTCGAGAGCGGTGCGCTCCATGGCCGGCATGTCGCAGGCAAGGACCAGCCACGCCGCGTCGGGATCGTGCATCCAGGCCGCCACCAGCGCGGCGGCAGGACCCTGTACCGGCGCCGCGTCGAACAGCAGGGCGAACTGCCGGCGCAATTGATCGTCGGCCTGCTCGGCGCGAACGGCGACATGGACGGCTGTCGTCAAGGGTTGCAGCAGCTCTACGCTGAGGGCGAGAAGCGTGCGTCCGCCGATCAGCAGTGCCGCCTTGTCCGAGCCCATGCGGGAACTCTGGCCACCGGCGAGCACGAGTCCCCGGAGCTTTGGGTCAGTCATGGTCGGGACGGGCAACTCCGAAATCGCTCTTGCCGCCCGCCTTGGCAACCAGGCGAACCTCGGCGATGACGATGTCGTGGGACAGCGCCTTGCACATGTCATAGATCGTAAGGGCAGCGACCGAGGCACCGGTGAGCGCCTCCATTTCCACACCGGTCCGATGCTCCACCCGGGTGATGCAATCGACCAGCACATCACCGGCGGCATCGAGGGTGATCTCGATACGGCAGGCATCAAGGCCGATCGGGTGGCAGAACGGAATCAGTTCGTGGGTGCGCTTCGCAGCCATGGTCCCGGCAACAATCGCTGTCTGGAACACGGGACCCTTTGGCGTCCGAATCTCGCCATCAGCGAATGCAGCGCGGACCTCTGGCGGAAGAAGTACACGCGCCCGGGCATGAGCTGTTCGCCGGGTGACCGCCTTGCCGCTCACATCCACCATGGTGGGCTGGTTGCTGGCGTCGACGTGGGAAAGCATGTTTGGATTATAGCCCCGTGCGAGCAGGCACTTCGGCAGGAACGATTTCGCGGCGCTCACGGAAGGTGGTCCAGGCTGCCGCCAGCAGCGACGCCGTCCCCCAGACCAACCCCACCAGTACGCCCGCGTCCAGTATTCCACGCCAGGGTTGGGGCAGCTGATTGAAGATCAGGACAGCGAGGGCAATGAGGCCGGTGCCGATCCAAATGGCCCGCTGGAGCCTAGGGGTAGCCCCGAAGAACCCCGCACAGAACAGCGGTGCGAGGATCAGGCGGAGCACCGTCGGGTGCCGGTAGAGATTCAGCGCGCGCGCTGCCACTCGGGGCGAGAACCGCCGCTGGAAGCCCCGGTAACCCTCTGCCCAGGCCATAAAGACCGTGTTCACCACCAGCACCAGTGCTTCAAGGGGTTCCAGGCCGGCAGCCACCGCATCGAGTGCGTAGTGACCCAGGCTGATGGCCGCATAGACCAGCAGCGCTGAGATGCCAGCCAGCCCCCAGGCGACCCCCAGCACGCGTGTGCCCAACCACATCCGGCCCGGGCGGTCCCGCTGTTCATGAACTGCTATCATCGCGGCCGCATTTTCAACCTATCGCGCCGCTGAATCCAGCAAGCTCCCGGAGTGACGCCACACAGCACCATGGGCCGCACGATTATCGACAAGCTCTGGGACGAGCACACGGTCGCCGACCTGGGTGACGACTTAAGCCTGCTGTTCATCGACCGCATCTTCCTGCACGAGCGAACCGGCAGCGTCGCCCTCAAGGGACTGGAAGCGGCAGGGCGAAAAGTCCGGAATCCCGAGCAGGTGTTTTGCACGATGGATCACATCGTGGACACGACCCCGGGGCGCACCGACGACACGCGCATGCCCGGGGGCCGGGAGTTCATTACGAGCACGCGGGCCTCGGCTAGAGCCGCCGGCATCACGCTCTTCGACCTGGGTGACGACCGCCAGGGCATCGTGCACGTGGTCTCCCCGGAACAGGGCATCGCGCTGCCAGGCGTCACCCTCGTCTGTCCGGACAGCCACACCTGCACGCTGGGCGGCCTCGGGGCACTCGCCTGGGGCATTGGCTCGACGGAGGGCGAACACGCGCTGGCGACCAAAACACTCGCCGTCCGCAAGCCGCAGCGCATGCGCATCCGCTTCGAAGGCCAGCTGGCCCCGCGGGTCTCTGCCAAGGACCTGATCCTGCACGTCATCCACCGCTTCGGGGCCTCTGGTGGTGCAGGCTATGCCATCGAATTCGCGGGTAGCGCC
>CAYMKJ010000222.1:0-15935 GCA_964391025.1 uncultured Chromatiaceae bacterium | reverse complement strand
TCGAGATGGTGATGCCCGGAGACAACATCAAGATGGTGGTGACGCTGATCAACCCGATCGCCATGGAAGAGGGTCTGCGCTTCGCCATCCGCGAGGGCGGCAAGACGGTCGGCGCCGGCGTCGTGGCGAAGATCGTCAAGTAGGAGCGCCTTCAGGCGCGATACCCGAATAGAGAAGTAGGCCGCGGCTGAAGCCGCTCCTACGGTAACGGAAGAGACGACACAGGCCAGTAGCTCAATTGGTAGAGCGGCGGTCTCCAAAACCGCAGGTTGGGGGTTCGAGACCCTCCTGGCCTGCCACCACGACCGGTAACGATGGTAACGACGAAAGAAGCCGAAACCTCTGCAGGCCCGATGGATGCCGTCCTTCTGGCTCTGGCGAGCCTCGTCGTGGTGGCGTCATTGGTGGCGTACTACTACTTCGACGAGACGCCGGTGGTAGTGCGGGCGCTTGGAATCCTGGTGAGCGTGGGCGTGGGAATGGCGCTGCTGTACCGGACGCACCTGGGGCAGTTTCTCTGGCAGTTTGTCCAGGGGTCGCGGGGTGAGATCCGCAAGGTTGTTTGGCCCACACGACAGGAGACGACGCAAACGACGCTGGCTGTATTCTTCTTTGTGCTGGTTATGGGCGTATTTTTCTGGAGCCTCGATTTCGTGTTGTTGCTGATTACGCGCGCCATAACTGGCCAGGGGAGCTGAGCGTATGGCACTCCGCTGGTATGTCGTTCACGCGTACTCGAATTTCGAGAACAAGGTGAAGCACTCCCTCGAAGAACGGGTGAAGCGCAACGGCCTGGAGCACAAGTTCGGCAAGGTCATCGTGCCCACCGAGGAAGTGGTCGAAATGCGGGAGGGGCAGAAGCGCAGGAGCGAGCGCAAGTTCTTCCCGGGCTACGTCCTGGTACAGATGGAGATGGACGACGAGACCTGGCATCTCGTCAAGGAAGTGCCCAAGGTGCTTGGCTTCATTGGCGGTACTAGCGACAAACCGGCGCCGATCACCGATGAAGAGGCCAATTCCATCCTGCATCGGGTGGAAGAGGGCGTCGACAAGCCGCGGCCGAAAGTGCTGTTCGAACCCGGTGAGGTGGTGCGCGTGACCGCCGGCCCGTTCAACGACTTCAACGGCGTCGTCGAGCAGGTGAATTACGAGAAGAACAAGCTCCGGGTGGCGGTCCAGATTCTGGGTCGGTCCACACCGGTGGAACTGGAATTCGGCCAGGTCGAGAAAGGCTGAAGCAGGAGCGCCTTCAGGCGCGATCAGTGGCTGGGAAAGCGACCGATCGCGCCTGAAGGCGCTCCTACACGAGGTACGGGGAGCCCCAAGGTCGAGTTACCGAGGGGCGTTTGGACCCACTGTTAGGAAAGTGTCAGATGGCTAAGAAAGTCGAGAAGTACGTCAAGTTGCAGGTCCCGGCCGGAAAGGCGAACCCGAGCCCCCCTGTGGGCCCGGCGCTGGGCCAGGCCGGCGTTAACATCATGGAGTTCTGCAAGGCGTTTAACGCCCAGACCCAGAAGATGGAAGCCGGCATGGTTATGCCGGTTGTGGTTACGGTCTACAACGACCGCAGTTTTACCTTCGTTATAAAGACGCCGCCGGCCTCGATCCTTCTCAAGAAATCACTGGGCATCGAGAAGGGTAGCGGTACGCCAAATACCAAGAAAGTCGGCAGGGTCTCGCGCCAGCAGCTTGAGGACATTGCCAAAGCCAAGATGCCGGACCTCACCGCTGCTGACCTGGATGCGGCTGTGAGAACGATCGCCGGCAGTGCTCGCAGCATGGGTCTCGACGTGGAGGGCGTGTAATGAGCGGTATTAGCAAGCGCGTGAAGGTATGGCAAGGCAAGGTGTCCCCGGAAACGGTCTATCCGATCGACGAGGCACTGGCGCTGGTCAAGGGCAATGCCACGGCCAAGTTCCGGGAGTCTGTCGACGTCGCCGTGAATCTGGGCATTGATGCCAAGAAGTCCGACCAGGTGGTGCGCGGTTCCACCCTGTTGCCCCACGGCACCGGCAAGGTGGTGCGTGTTGCCGTCTTTGCGCAGGGCCAGAACGCCGAGAAGGCCAAGGCCGCCGGCGCCGACGTGGTCGGTTTCGAGGATCTTGCCGAACGCATGAAGGGTGGCGAGATTGACTACGACACGGTCATCGCCACGCCCGATGCCATGCGCATCGTCGGCCAGCTCGGCCGTGTGCTGGGTCCTCGCGGGCTGATGCCGAACCCGAAAGTCGGTACGGTCACGCAGGATGTCGAAACGGCTGTGAAAAATGCCAAGGCGGGTCAGGTGCGGTACCGGGCCGACAAGGCAGGGATCGTGCATTGCCCGATTGGCAAGGCGGATTTCGAGATTTCAGCGCTTCGCAACAATTTGCTTGCGCTGTTGAACGACATCAAGAAGATCAAGCCGCCGGCGAGCAAGGGTCAGTACCTGAAGCGCCTCACGGTGTCGTCCACGATGGGTCCGGGTGTGATGGTGGATCAGGCCAGCCTGGAAGCCTGAAAAGTGCTTTGAAGGCGCAGAAATTTGGAAGGCGATGGCCCGGGTAAACCGGGTCCCGCCGGTTCCGCGAGGGCCACAAAGCCGGCCCTTACGGACGTTGCATCGAAGACCGCAGGTGGCGAAAGCCGGTCCCGAATATCGGATCGGCCAACGCCTTAATGCCCTGCGCAGATGGTGTTACCCGAATCAGGACAGCCTGGTGACGGCCGCCATCGGATCCGTCGCCGTGCCGAACGGGCGAAACCCCGGGACGCTGGTGATGGTGACAGTGACTTTCGCATCAGGAGTGAACGATGGCATTAAGACTCGAAGACAAGAAGGCTCTTGTTGAAGAGGTGAGTGCGATCGCGGCAACCGCGCATTCGGCCATAGCGGCTGAATATCGCGGCATGACAGTGGCGCAGGTAACCAGCTTGCGGGCCAAGGCCCGCAGCCAGGGTGTCTACGTCCGCGTGATCAAGAACACCCTCGCCAAGCGAGCCGTCGAAGGCACCGAGTTTGCGTGCCTCAAGGAGGTCCTCAAGGGGCCGCTTATCCTGGCGTTTTCCCGGGAGGATCCAGGCGCAGCCGCCCGGGTTGTCAGGGATTTCACCAAGACCAACGAAAAGCTGGTCACGAAGGCTGTCGCCATAGGCGGTGTCCTTTACGGACCGGTCGATCTTGAGCGGCTTGCGAGTCTGCCTACGCTGGACCAGGCCCGGGCGATTCTGCTCGGTGTGCTCCAAGCGCCGGGTACGAAACTCGCCCGTACGCTGGCGGAGCCGGCCGCGCTTATCGCGCGCGTTCTGGCTGCTCGCGGCAAGGCGGAGGAGGTCTCCTGAAGGGCGTGCCTTCCGGGAGCTGTAAAGCCTACAAACCATCCGATTTTCGGGTAACCAGACTGTTTAAGGACTCAAGGAGATTCTGACCATGTCACTTTCCAACCAGGACCTGCTCAAAGAACTGAGCGCAAAGCCCATCATGGAGATCGTCGAGCTCGTAAAGATGCTTGAGGACACATGGGGCGTCTCCGCTGCTGCGCCCGTGGCTGTCGCCGCGGCCAGCGGTGCTGCTGCGCCGGTCGTTGAAGAGAAGACCGAGTTCACCGTCACGCTGAAGACCATCGGCGCGAACAAGGTGGGCGTCATCAAGGCGATTCGCACGATCACGAGCCTCGGCCTCAAGGAGGCCAAGGACCTCGTCGATGGTGCGCCGTCCGTCGTTAAGGAAGCGGTATCGAAGGACGACGCGGCAGCCATCAAGAAGCAGCTCGAAGAAGCCGGCGCCACCGCAGAGATCAAGTGAGCGGTTGTGAGCTGATGCTGACCATCACGCAGGCCGTGCGGCCTGCGGTGCTGCGAAACCGGGGTTCGCGGCGGCAGCTGGTGCAATGGGCACCTGCTGCCGTCCGCTTCTCCTCGATCTGAGTGCCCTGACAGAGGTGCTGCGCCATGACATACTCATTCACCGATAAGAAGCGGATCCGGAAGGACTTCGGCAAGCGCCCGAGCATCCTCGGGGTTCCGCCCCTGCTTTCCATTCAGCTGGATTCCTACAAGAAATTCCTGCAGGAAGACACAGATTCGGGCAGCCGGCAAGGTCTTCGTGAGGATATCGGGCTGCATGCCGCTTTCAAGAGCGTCTTTCCGATCATCAGCTACTCAGGCAACGCTGCTCTCGAGTTCCTCAGTTACCGGCTGGGTGAGCCGGTGTTCGACGTCAAGGAATGCCAGCTTCGCGGGCTGACCTATGCCGCCCCGCTGCGGGTGCAGGTGCGGCTGGTTATCTACGACAAGGAAGGCTCTACAGCCACCAAGAAGATCGTCAAGGAAGTTCGCGAGCAGGAAGTCTATCTAGGCGAAATGCCACTGATGACCGACTACGGCACGTTCGTCGTCAACGGTACCGAGCGCGTCATCGTGTCCCAGTTACACCGTTCGCCTGGCGTGTTCTTCGATCACGACAAGGGCAAGACCCACTCGTCAGGCAAGCTGCTCTTCTCGGCCCGCATCATTCCCTATCGAGGCTCCTGGCTCGACTTCGAGTTTGATGCGAAGGACGGCGTATTTGCCCGTATCGATCGGCGCCGCAAGCTGCCGGTCACGATCATCCTGCGTGCACTGAACCTGTCGAATCAGGAAATGCTGGATCTCTTCTTCGAAAAGAACGATTTCTACCTGTCCGCCAAGGGGGTGGAATTCGGTCTCGTACCGCAGCGGCTGCGTGGCGAAACTGCCACCTTCGACATCAAGATCGACCGCAAGGTCATCGTCGAGGAAGGGCGCCGGATCACAGCACGCCACGTCCGCGAACTTGAGGACTCCGGCGCCAAGACCATGGTGGTGCCAAAGGAGTACCTCGACGGCAAGATCCTCGCGCACGATGTCGTGGACAAGAGTTCGGGAGAGCTGCTGGCTCGCGCCAATGACGAGCTGACTGGCCTGATGATCGACCAGTTCGTCGAGAAGGGCATCAAGCACATCCGGACGCTCTACGTGAACGACCTGGATCGCGGTCCGTACATCTCCAACACTCTGAGGATTGATTCTTCGGTGACGCGACTCGACGCGCTTGTCGAGATCTATCGCATGATGCGGCCGGGCGAGCCGCCCACCAAGGATGCCGCCGAGAACCTTTTTCACAACCTGTTCTTCAACGCCGAGCGCTACGACATTTCGAGCGTGGGTCGCATGAAGTTCAATCGGCGTGTCGGCCGTACGGAGTCCACCGGCCCCGGAGTCCTGACCAAGGAAGACATCATCGACACCCTGCGGACCCTTATGGAGATCCGCAATGGCCGTGGGCAGGTGGATGATATCGACCACCTTGGCAACCGGCGCGTGCGGAGCGTCGGCGAAATGGCCGAGAACGCTTTCCGCGTCGGACTTGTGCGTGTCGAGCGTGCCGTCAAGGAGCGCCTCACCATCGCCGATTCCGAAGGCCTGATGCCGCAGGAACTCATCAATGCCAAGCCCGTAGCGGCGGCAGTCAAGGAGTTCTTCGGGTCAAGCCAGCTCTCCCAGTTCATGGATCAGAACAACCCGCTGTCTGAGGTCACGCACAAGCGCCGTGTGTCCGCCCTGGGCCCGGGCGGTCTGACCCGTGAGCGTGCTGGCTTCGAAGTGCGCGATGTGCACCCGACTCACTATGGCCGGGTCTGCCCTATCGAAACGCCTGAAGGTCCGAACATTGGCCTGATCAACTCCCTGTCCGTGTATGCACGGACTAACGAGTACGGCTTCCTGGAGACCCCGTACCGCAAGGTCAGGAATGGCAAGGTGACGGCCGACGTCGAGTATCTCTCCGCGATTGAGGAGGGTCAGTACGTCATCGCCCAGGCCAATTCAGACCTGGATACCAAGGGCGCCTTCGTCGAGGAACTGGTGTCCGTGCGGCATCAGAACGAGTTCACACTGCTCCCCCGTGAGCGAATCGACTTCATGGATGTGTCGCCGAAGCAGACGGTGTCTGTCGCTGCTTCGCTGATTCCGTTCCTTGAGCACGACGATGCAAACCGCGCGCTCATGGGTGCAAACATGCAACGGCAGGCAGTGCCGACGCTGCGTTCTGACGTGCCACTCGTGGGCACCGGCATGGAGCGGGCGGTGGCCGTCGACTCCGGCGTGACTGTCGTCGCCCGGCGTGGCGGCACCGTCGACTTCGTGGACGCCTCGCGTATCGTCGTGCGGGTCAATGACGACGAGACGATTGCGGGCGAGCCGGGTGTCGACATCTACAATCTGACCAAGTACACCCGTTCCAACCAGAACACTTGCATCAACCAGCGACCGCTGGTTAAGGCGGGAAATGTGATCGCCAGGCGGGACGTGCTGGCCGACGGCGCATCCACCAGCCTCGGTGAGCTTGCGCTGGGTCAGAACCTGCTGGTCGCGTTCATGCCATGGAACGGCTACAACTTCGAGGACTCCATCCTGATCTCCGAGCGTGTCGTGGAAGAGGATCGCTTCACGACGATCCATATCGAAGAGCTCAGCTGCGTGGCCCGCGATACCAAGCTGGGGTCTGAGGAGATCACGGCCGACATTCCCAACGTGGGCGAGACCGCACTGGCAAAACTGGACGAAGCGGGTATTGCCTACATCGGCGCCGAGGTAAAGGCTGGCGACATCCTGGTTGGCAAGGTCACGCCAAAGGGCGAGACGCAGCTGACCCCTGAGGAGAAGCTGTTGCGCGCAATCTTCGGCGAGAAGGCGTCGGACGTTAAGGATACCGGCTTGCGCGTGCCGCCCGGCATGGACGGCACCGTTATCGACGTGCGCGTATTCACCCGTGACGGCGTCGATAAGGATAGTCGTGCACTGTCGATCGAAGCCGCCGAACTCGAGAGTGTCCGCAAGGACTTCGACGATCAACTGCGCATCCTCGAAAAGGACATCTTCCAGCGCGTGGAGCGACTGATTATCGGTAAGCAGGCCGAAGGCGGTCCCGGGTCACTGAAGTCGGGCGGTCGTGTCACGCAGGGTTATCTTGCTGAGTTGTCCCGTGAGCACTGGTTCGAAATCCGGCTCACCAATGACGAAGCCAATACGCAGCTGGAGCAAGCTGCGGAGCGGCTGCGCCAGCAGCGCCAGGAGTTTGACCGGCGCTTAGAGGAGAAGCGTAAGAAGATCACTGCGGGCGACGATCTGGCACCCGGCGTCCTGAAGATGGTGAAGGTCTACCTGGCCGTGAAGCGTCGCATTCAGCCGGGCGACAAGATGGCCGGCCGCCACGGCAACAAGGGCGTGATATCAATCATCGTGCCTGTCGAGGACATGCCTTACCTGGCGGATGGCACGCCTGTGGACATTGTGCTGAACCCGCTCGGCGTTCCTTCCCGCATGAACATCGGACAGGTACTCGAGACACACCTGGGCTGGGCAGCCAAGGGTCTCGGGCTGAAGATTGGCGCGCTAATCGACTCAGGTGCATCGACGACCGACAAGCGCCGGTTTCTCGACGAGATTTACAATAAGACCGGAGGCCAGAAGGTCAAGTTGAACGAGCTGAACGATGAGGAGCTCGAAGAGCTTGCGGGCAATCTGCGGCGCGGAGTGCCGATGGCCACGCCGGTATTTGACGGTGCCAGCGAGAAGGAGATCAAGAGTCTCCTGGAGCTCGCCGGCTTGTCCGTGACCGGTCAGACGCAGCTCTACGATGGCCGGACCGGCGAGGGCTTTGATCGGGCCACGACAGTGGGCTACCTGTACATGATGAAGCTCAACCATCTGGTTGACGACAAAATGCATGCACGCTCTACGGGGCCGTACAGCCTCGTCACCCAGCAGCCGCTGGGCGGTAAGGCGCAGTTTGGTGGCCAGCGCTTTGGCGAGATGGAGGTCTGGGCACTCGAGGCCTACGGTGCTTCCTATACGCTGCAGGAAATGCTGACGGTGAAGTCCGACGATGTGCAGGGTCGAACCAAGATGTACAAGAACATCGTGGATGGAACGCACGAGATGACGGCGGGCATGCCTGAGTCCTTTAACGTGCTCGTAAAGGAAATCCGGTCACTCGCAATCAATATCGAGCTTGCAAAGGACTGAACTCGAACAGCCCGGAGCTCCATTAGCTCGGAGCTCGAGCAGCCCAGAAGGCAGGCGGCTACAACCGCGCAGACCGAACAATGGCAGGTGGTGACAAATGAGAGACCTACTGAAGCTTTTCAAGCAGCAGCAGACGGTCGAGGAATTCGACGCAATCCGCATCGCGCTGGCGTCGCCCGAGATGATCCGCTCCTGGTCCTTTGGCGAGGTCAAGAAGCCGGAGACGATTAACTACCGTACGTTCAAGCCCGAACGCGATGGCTTGTTTTGTGCGAAGATTTTCGGTCCCATCAAAGACTACGAGTGCCTTTGTGGCAAGTACAAGCGCCTCAAGCATCGTGGCGTCGTCTGCGAAAAGTGCGGCGTGGAAGTTACCCAGGCGAAAGTGCGTCGCGAGCGCATGGGCCATATCGAACTGGCGAGTCCGGTCGCCCACATCTGGTTCCTGAAGTCGCTGCCGTCCCGGATCGGGCTCATGCTCGACATGACGCTGCGGGAAATCGAGCGCGTCCTGTATTTCGAGGCCTTTGTGGTTGTCGATCCCGGTATGACTCCCTTGGAACGTGGGCAGTTACTGACCGATGAGCAATACCTCGAGGCCGTCGAGCAGCACGGTGACGAATTCGACGCTCGCATGGGCGCCGAGGCCGTGCACCAGATGCTCCGCACCATCGACCTGCCCCGGGAAGTGGTTCAAATTCGCGAGGGTATTTCCGGAACAAGTTCTGAAACCAAGATCAAGCGACTCTCCAAGCGGCTGAAACTCGTTGATGCCTTCCTGCAGTCCGGTAACCACCCCGAGTGGATGGTGATGACGGTTCTGCCGGTTCTGCCACCCGACCTTCGGCCCCTGGTCCCGTTGGACGGTGGCCGGTTTGCCACGTCTGATCTGAACGACCTGTATCGGCGCGTCATAAACCGAAATAATCGTTTGCGCCGGCTTCTCGAGCTGAACGCGCCGGACATCATCGTCCGGAACGAGAAGCGCATGCTGCAGGAAGCGGTGGACGCGCTGCTCGACAACGGGCGCCGAGGCCGGGCCATCACGGGCACGAATCGCCGTCCGCTTAAGTCGCTCGCGGATATGATCAAGGGCAAGCAGGGGCGGTTCCGCCAGAACCTTCTCGGCAAGCGCGTGGACTACTCCGGGCGTTCCGTGATCGTCGTAGGCCCGACTCTCAAGCTGCACCAGTGTGGCCTGCCGAAGAAGATGGCGCTGGAGCTCTTCAAACCCTTCATCTTTTCGAAGCTGCAAATTCGTGGTGAAGCTTCGACGATCAAGGCCGCCAAGCGTCTGGTTGAGCGCGAAGGCCCGGAGGTGTGGGATATTCTGGAAGAGGTCATTCGCGAGCATCCAGTGCTCCTGAATCGCGCACCTACTTTGCACCGGCTCGGTATTCAGGCGTTCGAGCCGGTATTGATCGAGGGCAAGGCTATCCAGCTGCACCCGCTCGTCTGCACGGCATTTAACGCTGACTTCGACGGCGACCAGATGGCCGTCCACGTGCCACTATCGCTGGAGGCGCAGCTGGAAGCTCGCGCCCTGATGTTGTCCACCAACAACATTCTATCGCCCGCCAACGGTGAGCCAATCATCGTGCCGTCCCAGGATGTCGTTCTTGGTCTGTACTACATGACCCGTGAACGCATCAATGGGAAGGGTGAGGGCATGGTCTTTGCTGACGTCAGCGAAGTGCACCGCGCCTACGAGAGCCGGACGGTAGACCTGCACGCCAGGATCAAGGCCCGCATCCGGCACACCAGTGTGGACGACGCCGGCGGTATTGTTGGCGCCGTCAGGCTGGTGGAGACGACCGTCGGGCGTGCCCTGCTGTCCGAAATCCTGCCGGAAGGCATGGATTTTTCGATGATCAACCGGAATATGGACAAGAAGGCCATCTCCGGCTGCATCAACGCCTGCTACCGGCAGGTCGGGCTGAAGAAAACCGTCGTTTTTGCGGACCAGCTCATGTACACGGGCTTCGCCTATGCCACCCGGGCCGGCATATCCATCGGCGTGGACGACATGGTTGTGCCACAGGAAAAGGTCAAGATCCTCGAGGCTGCCGAGGAGGAGGTGAAGGAGATCCAGGACCAGTTTGCCAGCGGTCTCGTTACCAACGGTGAGCGATACAACAAGGTCGTAGATATCTGGTCCCGGACCAACGACCTCGTCGCGAAGGCAATGATGGAAAAGCTCGGCTCCGAATCCGCGATCAACTCCAAGGGTGAGAGCACGAAGCAAGCCTCTTTCAATTCCATTTTCATGATGGCCGATTCCGGCGCCCGGGGCTCTGCTGCCCAGATCCGGCAGCTCGCCGGAATGCGCGGCCTGATGGCCAAGCCAGACGGTTCGATCATTGAGACTCCGATCACGGCCAACTTCCGCGAAGGCCTGGATGTTCTGCAGTACTTCATCTCGACTCACGGTGCTCGGAAGGGTCTCGCGGATACGGCGTTGAAGACGGCGAATTCCGGCTATCTCACCCGCCGCTTGGTTGATGTTGCCCAGGATCTCGTCGTGTCGTCTGAGGATTGCGGCACGACCAAGGGTCTTTTCATGACCCCTCTCGTGGAAGGCGGGGACATCGTGGAGCCGCTTCGGGAGCGCGTTCTTGGTCGCGTATTGGCCGAACGGGTCATCCGACCCGGCACCGAGGAGGTAATCCTCGAAGCCGGCGTGCTGCTCGATGAGCGCGACGTCCGCAAGCTGGAAGAGTACGGCGTGGACCAGGTCAAGGTTCGGTCGCCAATTGCCTGTGAGACCCGCTACGGTGTCTGCGCTCTCTGCTATGGGCGTGACCTGGCTCGAGGTACTCGGGTAAATATCGGCGAGGCGGTTGGCGTGATTGCTGCCCAGTCCATCGGCGAACCCGGCACCCAGCTGACCATGCGCACGTTCCACATCGGCGGTGCGGCCTCCCGCGCTGCCGCTGCGACCAGCGTCGAGGTGAAGCGCCCTGGCACGATCCGCCTGCACAACGTGAAGACGGTGCGCCATGAGAAGGGCTACCTTGTCGCCGTCAGTCGTTCCGGCGAGATCGGCGTCATGGACGACCAGGGCCGCGAGCGTGAGCGCTACCGGATCCCCTACGGTGCCGTCATCAATGTCGATGATGGCGTCAAGGTGGACGGTGGTCAGATCGTCGCCACCTGGGATCCGCATACTCATCCCGTGGTTGCGGAAGTCGGTGGTCTCCTGAAGTTCCAGGACTTCGTCGAGGGGATCACGGTCGTGGAGCAGGTCGATGACGTCACCGGCCTGTCCAGCTACCTGATCATGGACCCCAAGCAGCGTGGCATGAGCAGTCGCGATCTGCGTCCGACTGCCAAGCTGCTGAATGCCAAGGGCCAGGAAATCTGTTTCGCGAACACCGATATCCCGGCGGTTTACGCGTTGCCCTCGGGCGCTGTGGTCACGATGGCGGATGGCGCGCGAGTGTCCGTCGGCGACGTGATCGCCCGAATTCCGCAGGAGTCGTCGAAGACCCGTGATATCACGGGCGGTCTGCCCCGTGTGGCCGATCTCTTCGAAGCCCGGAAGCCCAAGGATCCCGCCATCCTCGCGGAGTACAGCGGTACCGTCAGTTTCGGCAAGGAAACCAAGGGCAAGCGGCGCCTGATCATCACCGATGAAAAGGGCGAAAAATATGAGGAGCTGATTCCGAAGTGGCGGCACCTCAGCGTCTTCGAGGGCGAGCAGGTGGCCCGCGGCGAAATGATCGCTGATGGCGAACCGAATCCCCACGACATTCTGCGCCTGCGGGGCGTGGAGCGGCTTGCTGACTATCTGGTCCGCGAAATCCAGGATGTCTACCGGCTCCAGGGCGTGAAGATCAACGATAAGCACATTGAAACGATCATTCGGCAGATGCTGCGTAAGGTCGAGACCGTCCAGCCGGGTGACACGGGCTTGCTGCCCGGGGAGCAGCTGGAACGGTCCCGGGTAGTCGACCTGAACGAACGTGCCAGACTCCAGGGCAAGGAGGGAGCCGTCGTCGAGCCCCTGCTCTTGGGAATCACCAAGGCTTCGCTGGCGACTGAGTCATTCATCTCGGCTGCCTCCTTCCAGGAGACCACCCGGGTGCTCACGGAAGCAGCGGTAAAGGGTCTCCGGGACAACCTGCGCGGCCTAAAGGAGAACGTTATTGTTGGCCGGCTCATTCCGGCCGGTACGGGCTACCGGTACCACTCCGAACAGCGGCGTACCCGAGAGCAGGAGCTGCGCATGGAGCTGCAGGCGCTGGACGAGACCCGGACGGCGGATTCGGCCTCGGGTCTCGGCGACGATGGCATCGGTGAGTCTTCTGGTGGTGATACGGTGGTCAATGAAGAAGTGGCTGGCGAGGGGAGCGAGTGACACCGCCCGTCGCGGCCCGCCCTGGCGGGCCCGCCTGGGGTCCGCCGTGGTCCCCCGTCACGGTTCCCTTGCTTGACACCCTTTCCGGGGGCCCCATAGACTTGTCGGCTCCGCCCATACGGGCGGGCGCCGGCAGGGCTCTAAAAGGTCGAAGAGTGGCCTCAGGCGGCTTCCTAAGTACCAGACAAAGCGGCGGCCCTTCTGATGATGAGGTCCGCATTCCCGACAGCAAATCGAATAGCAACTTGAGCAGCAGGTCTCTATGGCCACAGTGAATCAATTGGTCCGCAAGCCGCGCAGTGCGCCGACCTACAAGAGCAAGGTCCCGGCACTGGCCGGAAGCCCCCAGAAGCGGGGCGTGTGCACGCGCGTGTACACGACCACGCCGAAGAAGCCGAACTCGGCGCTCCGCAAGGTGGCCCGCGTTCGGTTGACCAACGGCTTCGAAGTCACCAGTTACATTGGGGGTGAAGGCCACAATCTGCAGGAACACTCTGTCGTCATGATCCGCGGCGGTCGCGTCAAGGATCTGCCGGGTGTGCGCTACCACACCGTGCGCGGCACCCTGGATTGTGCGGGCGTTTCCGGTCGGCGGCAGAGTCGTTCGAAGTACGGCGCAAAACGTCCCAAGAGCTAGTGCAGAGCCAACGCACAGCCAACGCACAGTTAGCGAAGATCTAAGCACGAAGAGTCAAGGCGGAGCTAAAGCATGTCCAGACGTACCTCGGCGCCGAAACGCGTCATCCTGCCCGACCCGAAGCACAGCAGTGATCTGCTGGCCAAGTTCACCAATATGATCATGAAATCGGGGAAGAAATCTGTCGCTGAGGGCATCATCTACGGCGCCCTGGAGCGGATCGCGGAGCGCAGCGGCCAGGATGAAGGCAAGGCCGTCGAGCTTTTCGGCCGGGCTCTCGAAAACATCAAGCCGATGGTCGAAGTCAAATCGCGGCGCGTTGGCGGCGCCACCTATCAGGTGCCCGTGGAGGTACGTCCGCTGCGGCGTCAGACGCTCGCCATGCGCTGGGTGATCGATGCTGCTCGTAGCCGTACCGAGAAGTCAATGGCGCATCGGCTCGCCCACGAGATTCTCGACGCAGTGGATAATCGTGGTGCTGCAGTCAAGAAGCGCGAAGACACTCACCGCATGGCGGAAGCCAACCGAGCGTTCTCGCACTACCGCTGGTAGTGCCGGCTTCCTGATGATCAGTCCTGACTAATGCCTGATTGTCAGAGAATCTCCGTGCCGCGTACGACGCCCATCGAGCATTACCGAAATATCGGTATTTCGGCGCACATTGACGCCGGGAAAACTACAACGACTGAGCGAGTCCTCTTCTACACCGGCGTCTCGCACAAGATGGGCGAAGTTCACGACGGTGCTGCCACCATGGACTGGATGGAGCAAGAGCAGGAGCGGGGCATCACCATCACCTCCGCTGCCACCACGTGCTTCTGGTCCGGAATGGACAAGCAGTTCCCCGAGCATCACATCAACATCATTGATACTCCGGGGCATGTGGACTTCACGATTGAGGTGGAGCGTTCGCTGCGGGTGCTTGATGGAGGCGTCAGCCTCTTCTGCGCAGTCGGTGGTGTCGAGCCCCAGTCCGAAACTGTTTGGCGACAGGCGGACAAGTACCGCGTGCCGCGAATCGCCTTCATTAACAAGATGGATCGACAGGGGGCGGACTTCCTTCGTGTAGTGCAACAGATGCGGGAGCGTCTCGGGGCGAATCCCGTACCGATTCAGATCCCGATCGGTGCTGAAGCAGGATTCCGGGGTGTCATAGATCTGGTGCGCATGCAGGCCATCAGCTGGGACGAAGCTACTCAGGGAACGCGCTTCGAGCTTTACGACATCCCCGCGGAGTTCCAGGCCACCGCAGGCGAATACCGCGACCGGATGGTTGCCGAGGCCGCAGAAGGCAGCGAGGAGCTACTCGCCAGATATCTGGAAAAGGGTGATCTCACTGTTGCCGAGATCAGGAAGGGCCTGCGGGTTCGCACCCTTAAGCGTGAGATCCTCCTGGTGACCTGCGGCTCGGCGTTCAAGAACAAAGGCGTTCAGGCAGTCCTCGACGCCGTCATCGAGTACCTGCCCTCACCGGTGGACAAGCCGGCGGTGGTGGGCATTCTGGAGAACGATCAACCGGGGGAACGCCGGGCCGGTGATGAGGAGCCCTTCGCGGCGCTGGCCTTCAAGATCGCCGTGGATCCGTTTGTCGGCAACCTGACCTTCTTCAGGGTCTACTCGGGCGTGCTGAATTCGGGAGACACGGTCTTCATTCCCGGGAAAGACAAGCGGGAGCGCATTGGCCGGTTGCTGCAGATGCACGCTAACGAGCGTGAGGAGATCAAGGAGGTCCGAGCCGGAGATATCGCCGCTGCGGTCGGTCTCAAGGACGTGACGACAGGCGATACGCTCACCGATGAAGAGAGCGTGATTACGCTCGAGAAGATGGAGTTCCCCGAGCCCGTCATCTCTGTAGCCATTGAGCCAAAGACGAAGGTCGACCAGGAGAAGATGGGCATTGCCCTACAAAAGCTGGCTAAGGAGGATCCTTCCTTTCGCATCCACACTGACACAGATTCCAGTCAGACGATCATTTCCGGAATGGGCGAACTCCATCTCGAGATCATCGTTGAGCGCATGCGCCGCGAATTCAAGGTGGACGCCAACGTCGGTCGTCCGCAGGTGGCGTACCGGGAGACGATCCGCAGGACGGTCGAGCAGGAAGGGCGTTTCGTGCGCCAGTCCGGCGGCCGTGGCCAGTATGGGCACGTCTTTCTGCGCATTGAGCCACTCCCTGCCGGTTCGGGCTATGAGTTCGAAAACGGAATCGTCGGCGGTGCCGTGCCGCGGGAATTCATTCCGGCGGTCGACAAAGGGGTCAGGGAGCAGATGGTTAGCGGCATTTTCGCCGGCTATCCTGTTGTGGACATCAAGGTAACCATTTTCGATGGCTCTTATCACGACGTCGATTCCAATGAAATGGCGTTCAAGATAGCGGGATCCATGGCCTTCAAGGAAGGTTGCGCCAAGGCGAAACCGGTGCTGCTCGAGCCGATAATGAAGGTCGAAGTCGTGACGCCGGACCAGTTCATGGGTGACGTCAACGGCGATCTGAATCGCCGACGGGGGGGCCTTAAGGGGACGGATGAATCGGCTGCCGGCAAGATTATCCGCGCTGAAGTTCCCCTGGCTGAGATGTTTGGATATGCCACCAGCCTCCGTTCCATGAGCCAGGGCCGGGCAACTTTTTCGATGGAATTCTCGAGGTATGCGGAAGCCCCGCCGAACGTCGCGGCGTTGGTCACCCGTAACAACTGAGTTTGGAATTGGGGCGGGAAGCCGCAACGCTTTGCCGAAAGCCCTGACTGATCACCCAACAGAAGAGAGTGTCTTGTCATGTCGAAGGCCAAATTTGAGCGTACGAAGCCGCACGTTAACGTGGGGACGATTGGTCACGTGGACCATGGCAAGACAACGCTGACAGCGGCGCTGACCAAGGTGATGGCGGCGAAGTTTGGCGGTGAGGTGTCGGCG
>CAYMKJ010000221.1:0-2605 GCA_964391025.1 uncultured Chromatiaceae bacterium | reverse complement strand
CAGGCTGCGGCCTTTAGTTCACGCTACCCCGGTCGGGCAGAGCCTCTCATCTGGGAGGGCATCGTGCTCAGCACCGCCGCCGGCGTGAAGGGCGGTCTCGGTGCCCTCGGTCTGGCCAAGGAGTCCCGAGCCAGGCTTGAGGCTGCATTGAAGATCGATCCTGATGCCCTGCAGGGCTCGGCCTACACCAGTCTCGGCACGCTCTATCACAAGGTGCCGGGGTTTCCCCTGGGCTTCGGCAGCGACAAGAAAGCGAAGGAATACCTGGAGAAGGCGCTGGCGATCAATCCGGAGGGCATCGATCCGAATTATTTCTATGGTGAATTTCTCTACGACGAGGATGACTACGCCGGTGCCCGGAAGCACCTGGAGAAGGCTCTCCAGGCTGCGCCCCGTCCGGACCGGCAGTCCGCCGACGAGGGTCGTCGCCGCGACAGCGATGCGCTGCTGGCGAAAATCGCGGCCCGGTAGCGAGTGTCCACCCGGCGCCTGGCCCGCTGGGCGTTGGTGACCGCGCTGCTGATTGGCGGTGTGTTTGCCTTCGGCCAGGAGGCGCGGGGCGCGCATTTTCTCTCCCACGACCTGTGGAGTGCAGCCCTGGTCTGGTTCGCGTGCCTCGGGGTCTACGCCCTCGGCTATCGGGGGGTGGTCTGGGAACCGTCGGCAGACGAGGCGACAGTCAGTCGGCCATCCAGGCGAACTCCGTACCCGCCAGTGCTTCACGGACCGCAGCCAGAGTCGTGACGATCTCCGTCAGCGGCTGAGCCGTGGTCCGTGTGTAGCGCACCTCCGGCTTCTCCGGCGGTTGCCCGACGTGGGCGCAGACCTTGCGATACGCCACCAGCGGGTCCTGCTCGATGTCGTCCTCGTAGGTGAGGTACAAGGCGCCGTCGGCGGCCAGTTCGGCATCCAGCTGGTCGAACTGGGCGTCCCAGTCCCGCAGGTAGTCGATCAGGGGCTGCGTGTCGCCGTCGATACAGACCCGCTCCGGGTTGATCTCCAGGTGTACCGGCGGAAGTGGGCCGCCCGGCCGGGCAAACCATTGTCCGCGCTGGCGGGCCGCAAGGCTGGAGACGATCCTGCGCAGGTAGTTCTTCCGGCGCAGCACGATGAAGCGGCAGGCCCCCGCCGCTGGAAACTCGCCGCGCAGTTCGTCGAGAAAGGTGTGCAGCGGGACGCCGTGATCGTGCAGGTGGAAAAATTGGGCCTCCACGCCGGCCACCGGCTTGGCCAGCCCGGGGAGCCGGCTGAGAAGGCGCCGGAGCAGTTCGCTGCCGGAGCCGGGTGGAGCAGGGTGCTCGTGGAATTCCGGCCACTCGTGAATTTCGCCGAGCCACTCCACAGCCGAATGCTGGTTCAGCAGGTCGCCCAGCACGGTGCTGCCGCTGCGGCCGATATGGAAGATCGTCACCAGTTGTCGCGCCGACGATGGGTTCATGGGACAAGACTCTACCGGCCTGGCAGTCCATTGCCTACGATGTGGCCATGAGCCGCCTGGTCATCGCCTGCCTTGCCGCCACCTGGCTGATCTGGGGCTCCACCTACCTCGCTATCCGTTTTGCCCTCGTCAGCTTTCCCCCGTACCTGCAGATGGGCAGCCGCTTCATCGTGGCCGGCATCGGTCTGGCCGCGTGGATGCGCCTCGTGCGCCGGGCGCCCTGGCCCGACCGTCCTCAGTGGCGCAACGCGCTGGTGATCGGCGCGCTGATGCTCGGCGGCGGGATGGGCGGCGTGGCGGTCGCGGAACAGACAGTGGGCTCCGGACTCGTTGTGGTGTTCATCGCCGTGGTGCCGCTGCTGATTGCTTTGCTCAACCTGTTCTGGCGCCTCGTTCCCGGCCGCCTCGAACTGGCCGGCATAGGCGTGGGGCTGGTGGGCGTTCTGATGCTGGTCCGGGGCGCGGGCTTCCAGAGCTCACCAACGGGGCTGCTGGCGATGGCGACTGCCTGTTCCTGCTGGTCACTCGGCAGCGTCCTGAGTCAGCGGACTCACCCGCTGGCTCCGGGCGCCATGGGTTTCGCCAGCGAAATGTTGTGTGGTGGCGCGGTGCTGATGCTGCTGTCGGCTGCCACCGGTGAGTCCTTCACCTGGCCGCCCGAAACGCTGGCAGCCTGGGCCTGGGCGTACCTGGTCGTGTTCGGTTCCCTGCTGGCCTTCAACGCCTACATGGTGTTGCTCGCCCGGGCATCCGCCGGGCTCGCGGCCAGCTATGCCTTCGTGACCCCCGTCATCGCCATGCTGCTCGGCGTAATCTTCGGGGGAGAGACGATCACCAGCTACGAGTGGGTCGCGGCCGGTGTGGTATTGGCCGGAGTGCTGCTGCTGATTGCTCGGCCGGCGCGTTAGGGCTGTCCGCTACTTTGCTTTCGCCGCCCGGTAGGTGCCGTCGAAAAGCGTCTTCCAGGACTTGCCGTTGTCCATGGAGATTTCCCACAACTGCCCGACGGTGTCACCCGGCCGGTCTGTCCAGGTGATGCGGTTCCGTGCCGGCTTGCCGTCCTCGACGGAGTCACCCTCCAGCACCATGGCCCCGTTGTTCAGGCCGCCCTCCAGCTCCAGGGTGGTGCCTTCCCGCCACACCCAGAACTGCCGCCACTTGCCCCGG
>CAYMKJ010000220.1:0-5880 GCA_964391025.1 uncultured Chromatiaceae bacterium | reverse complement strand
GCTTGCGGAGACCAGATCAGTTCGTCTGCGTCGATGTGCAGCAACCAGGTGAGGCCCTCCTTGCGACACAGGCCAAGAGCCCGCCAGACGTTCGCCACTTGTCGTTGCATCACGCCGTTTTGCCCGGTCATCCAGCTGAGCTGTTCGCCGGCCAGCCCGGTCACGCGGGGGTTGGCGGGAATCAACTGCTCGTCGCCCGTGCCGGGCTTGTCGAGGAATATATACAGGTGATCGGCCTGGTGCAGGTGATACGCGATCCAGGTCTTGAATGAAGGGCCTGGATTGCGCACCGTTGCAACGATCGCCAGGGTGGGATGGTGCATATCGTTTATCTTATCCTTCGCACCGTCAAAACGCGCATGCCGCAGATGACGCGAGGAGAGGGACATCGAACCATGAGGACCGCTATGACGGACGAAACCAGTCCGCCCGGCATGATCGCCCGCTCGCAGCGCTTCTTCCAGGAACGCGGCTTCTCGTTCGTTCTGGCTGTCCTGTTCGTCGGCCTATTCATCATCAGGCAACCCACCGCTGACTTCGGTCGATACGTCGACTGGGCGAGGTCTTTCAGACACGCGGACATCCTGGCGCTCAATGAGGACGGCATCTGGAGTCCGCTCGGTGTTCCGCTCAGCCAATGGCAGTTCGGGACCGGGCTCGTGTACTCACTCCCGGGTTTTTTTGCCTGGACGGACCTGCTGCTTTTTCCGACGATCCTCAGCTGCATCGGCCTGCTCCTGTTTTTTCTGACCTTGCGCCGGGTCACCCTGGATCCGTTCGTGGCGATCCTGTTTTTTTGCCTGGCATGGGTCTCCACGCCGTTTGGCTTCTACACCTATTCCCAGTCGTCCGAGTCGCTCGCGGCGGCCTTTCTCGCCATCTATTTCTATTTGATCACCTCGGACTGGCGCCGCTCGCCCGGTTTTTATCTCCTCTGCGGAATCGCGGGCGGGTTCGTCATCTCCACTCGAACCCAGCTTGGAATCTGGGTGGTCGCCGGAGTTCCGCTTCTTCTGGCGGAGTTTTCAGGTCGGCACCTGGAGGGACAGGCGACCAGGGCCAGAGCCAGAGCCAGAGCCCTGGCGAGTCTCGTTTTGTTCGGCACGCCGATCGTCGCCGCGCTCGCCGCGAGCCTGGTCGTCAATCGATGGATGACGGGCTCGGCGTTTCTCTCGCCCTATGTTTTCGGAGACGGGGATTTCAGGAGCGTGGATCTTCTGCACCCCCATCTGCTCACGGTGTTATGGCACCCGTGGCACGGACTCCTGGCCTACCATCCCTTCCTGCTCATCCCGATCCTGCTCCTCGGAGCTGCGGTGCTGCCCCTGCTCAGGGGACGCTTCAGTGAGGGCACGACGCTCGCTCCGGCGGTTTTCGTCGCCTTCTGTGTGCAGCTGTGGCTGCAATCGGCCTGGTACTGCTGGTGGCTGGGGACCGGAACGTTCGGCATGCGCGCCTTCGCCCCCGCCGTGGTCCCTCTTCTGATTGCTGCTGCCCCTCTCTACGAGAAAGCCGTGCAGGGCAGCCCCGTGCGCGGCTTTCGGTCGCCTGGCCCACCTGGGATGATGGCCGGATTCATTCTCCTCGCGACGGCCTGGTCGGGCCTGCTGCTGACTCAGGACGCGACGAACTTCACTTCCCTCTCCTCCCTGTTCGAGGGCCAGGCCTATGGGCTCTGGTCGCTCTTGAACGCCCCCTCGACCTACGTCGCGGGGCCGATCGCCCTGGGACTGATATGGATGGGTTTCGGGACACAGCGCCCGAAGAGTGAAAGCCCCAGCCGGACTCCGGCAATTCTGGTCATGACAGCAGCGCTTTTCGTCTTGTTGAGGGCTGTGCTCGTCCAGGAGGGCATCCTGGCACTCGCCGCCCTGCTGGCGTCCGCGGTACTGCTGGCCCAGGCGCTGAAATATTTCGAATCCTGGAATCGACCGGAGATTCGGCAGCGACTGAAGCTGACTGCCGGGGTTCTGCTCGCCAGTGCCTGGCTTTGTGCCCAGATTGTCTTCATTCGCCTGGCGATCCAGGTGGAAGGCCAGCTGCGGCCCAACCCGGCTGGCCAGACCTTCCATGTCCAGGAGGTCGTCGATACCTATCGGGAGTACCTGGAAGTGAGGGGCTTCGAGGACGAGAAGAGGGCACTGGCGGATTTTCTTGCCAGAAATCGGGATGCGCACCAGGAATCAGCTCCCGCCACCTCGCCTTGAACCAGCCGGGTGAATTGGCCAGCCAGAATATGGCCTCCGCGAGTAGCATCGAGATCGATGCAAGCGCTCGCTCACCCCCCCGACGGAAACCTGCACACTCGTGCAGCGAACGATGATTGCGTCTTTGGCGGAGTCTCTAAGTCCGCCCCTCGATCCGGCGCAGCGCCTCGGCGGGGGTAAGGATTGGGATGTCTTGATGGGTTTTAAGGTCGAGCAGATCGGCATCGCCGGAGACGATGAGATCGACGTTGGCGGCGATGGCCAGGGCGAGCACTGCATCGTCATCGGCGTCACGGGAGACGGGCTGTTGCAGCTTGCGAGCAGCGACGCGCTTCGCCAATCGCTGATAGTTGCGCAGCATCTGCAGCGGCGTGAGGCCGGTAGCCTGGACTTTTTTGGCGAGCTTCCGGCGCTGCAGGACTTCGGCCAGCTCCTCGAGCAGGGCACGGCTCGTGACCAGCTTGATCTCCTGCTCCGTCGCCAGCTCGATCAATCGGCTGGGGATCCCCTGCCACAAAAACGCCGATACCAGTACGTTGGTATCGAGCACCAGCCTCATGCGCGCTTGCGCGTTTTATCGGTGCGGCGCACGGCGTTGACCTCAGCCTGAATCTCCCGCATCGACAGGGGCTTGCTGCCCGCGGCCGTCGCGCGGGTGGCCCCGGCGAGCAGGGCTTGTCCTGCCCGTCGCCGCATGGCGTCCTTGAGCAGGCGCGAGAGCGCTTGCGGGGTCAGGAGCCCCGCGGCTTGCGCCTCGCGCGCCAGGCGATCGGGTAAATCCAGCTTCACTTCCAACGTGGTCATGACAATCCCTCTTTAGCGGCTGGCCTGCGCCAGCACCGTCTCCAGCATCTCCATCAAAAAGCGCTGCTTGGCCTTAGGCAGCAGCTTGAAGAAGAGCTACTCGTCGTGGCTCATGAGGGGGCCGGTGTCGAAGTCGCGTGACTGGCCCATACGGTAACTCTCGCTACGCGGAATGCCGTTGACTATACGCCATGATGGCCTCTCAGCCTCGCACCAGGGAAGGTCTGATTTAACACCTGCGACGCCAACGGCAATCTCCTGACCCGGACCGTCACGGTGGCCGGGTTCAACTCCCAGACCAGGACCTGCGGTGGTAATAACAACCGGATGAGTGCTTTCAACAGGACGAGCGTCAGTTACGACGGTCTGGGCAACCTGACCGGCGGGGTGGACGCCACCACCTTCAGCTTCGGGGCCAACACGCGGCTCGCGCAGATCGCCGAATACAGCAACGACCTGTACCTGTCCGACAACGGGCTCGGCGAGCCGGCGCGTACCGATAACTTTCTCTCGGCGGCGGAAAAATGTGGCGGAGGGAGAGGGATTTGAACCCCCGTGGGGCTTGCGCCCCCCACTGATTTCGAGTCAGGGCCGTTCAGCCTCTCCGGCACCCCTCCAGCGGCGCAGATTATAGCCAGCGGCGCAGATTTTAGAGAGTCACGCCGGGCGGCGCGCGTCGGGCTGCTCCCCAAGCCTCTCTTGAAGAATAGCGAAGAAGGCGCCCGGGTTCGTCAGCACGTTCTGCACGACCGCCTCGCCCGTCGCCGAGCAGCCGCTCACCACCCCGCCCGTCTGGTCCGGGCTTTCCGACTGCTTTTCCTGCCGGTAGAAACGAAACCAGGCCTCCAGGGACAGGCCACCGCCCCGGGGGGCCATGAAATCCCGGTAGGCCCGGTAGCGGCTGGCAACCATCTCCACCTCGGCGGGGTCGATGCCCGCCGCCCGGCAGCGGGTGCGCCAGGTCGGGATGACTTTGGTGGGTGCCTGCATGGGCCGCTACGATAGCTGAAGTGCTGACCACACCGCGACTTGACAGTATCGGGAAGAGAGTCTGGCAAGTCATTGTTTAAAATCACTTCAGACATAAGACGAGCCCCCGGAACGGAGACCCGACACCTGGAGTCGCCGGAAACCAGCGTGCTACGGTGCTCGCCGTCGAAGGGCCATGAGGTGGGGTGCAAGCCCAAAACCACTGACCTATGAGACACGTGCTCATCATTCTGCTCGCCGCCCTGCTCGCCACCTGCGGGGTCCGGCCAACCCTCCTGGAGGAAGTCCGGGCCCTGGGTGAGTTGCGGGTCGTCACCCGCAACAGCCCGATTACCTATTTCATTGGCCAGGCCGGGCCTGAGGGTCCGGACTACGAACTCGTCCGGGGCTTCGCCAAGCACCTGGGCGTGAAACTGAAACTCGTGGAGGTCGACCGCTTCGGCGACCTGCTGGCCGACGTCGAGGCCGGGCGCGCCCACCTTGCCGCCGCCGGCCTCACGGTCACCGCCGAGCGTGCCAGGCGGGTGGACTTCGGCCCTCCCTACCAGCAGGTCAACCAGAATCTCGTCTATCACCGGGGCCGCACGCCACCCCGCTCAGCTGCCGATCTCGCCGGGAAACGGCTCGAGGTGGTGGCCAGGTCCAGCTATGTGGAGACGCTGACGGCTGCCCGTGGCCAGGTGCCGGACCTGGTATGGACCGAAGACCCCACCGCGGACGCGGGCGAACTGCTGGAGCGCGTGGCCCAGGGCAAAGCTGATTTCACCGTCGTGGATTCGAACCTGTTCGCCATCTTCCAGCGCTTTCACCCGGAGCTCCGCGTCGCGTTCAACATGACCGAAGGCGATGCGCTGGCCTGGGCCTTCCAGCAACGGGGCGATCGCAGCCTCATTGATGAGGCGGCCGCCTACCTGGCCGGGATCCGTGCTTCGGGGCAACTCGCCCAGGTGATGGACCGCTACTACGGGCACAAGAATATTTTCGATTACGCGGGCACGCAGAAATTCATGCGGGACTACCAGCAGCTGCTGCCCCGCTACCGGCAGGCTTTCAAAGCAGCCGCCAAGCGCTCCGATCTTGACTGGCGGCTGATCGCTGCCGTCGGTTACCAGGAGAGCCACTGGGACCCGGCAGCGATTTCACCCAAGGGCGCCCAGGGCATGATGATGCTCACACCCGAGACAGCCTCGCTGATGAGCATCGACAACCCGATGGACGCGGGCCAAAGCATCGCCGGCGGTTCGAAGTACCTGTGGCGCATGAAACGGCGGATCGCGAAGTTGTCGCCGGATATTCCGGATCAGGATCTCACCTGGATGGCACTCGCGGGCTACAACATGGGGCTCGGCCATTTGCTCGACGCCCGCTGGGTAACCCGGGAACAGGGCGGCAATCCGGACCGGTGGGCAGACGTGAAAGAAGCGCTGCCGTTGCTGATGGAACGCCGCTGGTACGCCCAGGCCCGCTGGGGCTACGCCCGCGGCCGGGAAACCCGGGCCTACGTGCGCAACATCCGCAACTACTACGACATCCTCGTCTGGCTCGAAGACGGTCCCGAGGACTACCGGGAACCCGGCCAGCCGGGCACCCTGCCGGTGACAGCAGACAACCCCTGTAGGAGCGGCTTCAGCCGCGACCCCGAATCATCGTGTCCGGGTCGCGGCTGAAGCCGCTCCTACAGCCGCTCCTACAGCCGCGCCTGCAACCGCTACTGAATAACCAGCAGCTCGACACCCTCGTCCACCAGGTCCCCCACCTTGAAGAGGACCAGGCTGACCACGCCATCGGCCGGAGCCACGATCGCGTGCTCCATCTTCATGGCTTCCAGCACCAGCAGCACGTCGCCGCGCCGGACCTTGGCACCAGCCGCCACATGCAC
>CAYMKJ010000219.1:0-5406 GCA_964391025.1 uncultured Chromatiaceae bacterium | reverse complement strand
TCGTGCCTGTAAGAATCATCCGGACTGAGGTACTCCCGGCCGTCCACCAGGCTGGCGCCGAGCAACCGCACCTCGGCGGTGGTCAGCGGGAAGCTGCAGGACATATTGGTCCTGCTGTTGGGAACCAGCACAAACACCATTCGCGCCCCAGCGCCGGTGACAGACGTCGCCAGCTGCTGCAGCAGGGCACGGGTCAGGGCGATGGCCTCCGGGGTCGTGTCGTCGTAGCCCGAGAACCCCTGGTCCCGGATCAGGGACTGCTGGACGAGGCTCGACAAGCGGTGGCGGATCAGGTTCCACGCCTCCGAATGCTCGAACAGCCAGCGCGTGGGCGCGAATCCCATGAGATAGTCCTGGAAATTCGTGCCGGGCAGGAAACTGCGGCCCGTGCGCGTCAGGGTGCCGTCGGCCGCCACCGCGTAGAGGCCCGCTACAGCGTTGTTGCCGACGTCGTTGTCAAAGTAGAACAGCACGACCACATCGGGCCGATAGTCCCGCGCCCGTTTCTCCCAGGTCACGAGCTCCTCCGCCTGACCGAACCCGGACACGGAGAGGTTGATGACTTCGTAGCCGCCGCCCGCCGCCGCATCGGGAGCACCGCCCGCATTGAGCAGAGTCTCGAGCACGGCGCTGACGACCTCCTGGTCCTCGACGCCATAGCCAAAGGGAAAGGAGTCCCCGAGGATGAGAATGCGGCGCTTGCCCGGCACCCGGGCCACGGGGTACTCGCGCTGGCCCCGCATGCCGGCGGAGTTGGTGGTGATCTGGACCTCGTAATCACCGGGCACGTAGTGGCGGGTAGTCACGTCCGGCTTGTTGGCACGGACCCCGTAACCGGCATCGATGACAAACCGTGGCTGCACGGCTTCATCAAAGAAGACCCGCACGAGCCCCTCGGCCAGCAGCAGGGCTATGACCAGGCCCAGGAGGGTGGCGACGGACGCGGTGAAGAGCCGGCTAAAGCGCGGGGCAGGATCACTCATCGCAGGCTGGATTGGCGGCACAGCCTGTGGTGCAGCTTACGGTACAGGCCAAACAGGCCGAGAGTCAGCAGGCTGAAGCCATCGAACGCGCTGCCACCCTTGCCATCCTTGCCACCCTTGGCCCCGGCCGTGGTGCTCGTGAACGTGTCGGCCACCCGGCTAATTGTCAGCGTCGTGTCGGTGGCAGTGCCCTTGGTGGCGGCGCTCACCTGTCGCAGGCAGATGGTCTGTCCGGGATTCACCGTGCCCGCGAGGCGGGTGTAGGTGCTGGTGCAGCCCAGCGAATACTCACCACCGGCAATCGTGACCGGCGCGCCGGTGTTGATCCCGACAATCGTGACCGGCTTCGATGTGACCTGCGTGGAAAGCGGCACATCATCCTGATCCGTGAAGTTGAAAGTGTCCGGCTTGGTGTCTGCAGCGCTAAGATTGGCAGCGAAGTCTTCCGTGAAGCCGGCGGGGCTCTGAGCCACGCCAATCACGGTCTTGCCATCGGCAGAAACCCCCGTCGCCTCCTCCAGCGTCCAGCCGGCCACGTTCTTGACCCCGTTGGCGGCCAGGATATCCGCCACAGGCTGCATGCCCTTCTCCTTGGTCCAGACAAAAGCGGTTTTGGGGCCGGTCGCGGAATTGCCACCGCCCACCACGACCGCGCCGTCGGCGGAAACACTATTGGCGTAGCTGCTGAAGCCGCCGGGCAGATAGCCCAGTCCGACCATCCCTGTTTCACGGGTCCAGCGGAAGGCCTCTGTGTAGCCCGCTGCGGACTCGCTGCCGCCCACCACCACCGAACCGTCGGCGGACACCGCGCGGGCCGCGCCGCCGCGATTTGGCGCCCCGCCGGGCAGATCCCCGAGCGGCGTGAAATCGGCCGCAGTCGCCAGCAGGGAAAACGCGGCAAGGCCGATCAGGCCGGCTAGCCGGATCACAGTGCTGGGCATGGCAGTGCTGTACATAAGATATCCCTTCCGGCGGCAGCACAAATCCGTCTGTCCTGATGCCAAGTTACACTGCCGGCGGGGGGGGTGTAAATTGCCCCCACGCTGCTCTGGCCGGTACACTGGCTGGATGGCCCATGTGACTCAGCCCGTAACGTCGCCATCGACCGTGACCGCAACTCCACCGACCCCGCACTACTCCATCGGCGCCCGTCTCGGCGTCGCCCTGCTGTCCCTCCTGCTCACCGCGGGAGCGATGGAACTGCTGCTGCGCGGCTACGTGAGCGTCACGGGGCTCGGGAAGAGTGGCGAAGACAAGGACGGGGCCATCCAGCCGCTCCCGGACTCGGCGCGTAGTTATGCACTGAGGCCGGACCTGCCGCCGCCGTTCAACACCAACGCGGATGGTTTCCGTGGCGAGCCCGTCGAGGTGGCAAAGCCCGCGGGTGTACGCCGCATCGTGATGCTGGGCGACTCAATCACCTACGGCAATTCAGTCGAGTGGAACCAGACCTTCTCCCGGGTGCTGCAGCAGAGCCTGAACGAGCGGGCAGCCGGCCCGTCATTCGAGGTGCTGAATCTCGGCGTCTCCGGCTACAACACCGGCCAGGAACTGGCCACCTTGCGCGAGCTGGGCCTCAGGTTTTCACCCGACCTCATCGTCCTGAACGTCTGCCTGAACGATTCGGATCCGGTCCGGAAAGTCACGGCGCTCGGCCTCCGAAACGACGTGGCGATCCGCGGTTTTGGCGACATCAACTTCCGCACGATCCTCCAGTCCTCATACCTGATCAGCATGACGAAATACGCGCTCTTCACGCAGCTCGAAAAGTCCTTCCCCGGGTTCGTGGGCAAGCTCAACTCTCCCGAGCTGGTGATCGACCCCCGCATGCGGGAGAAGGGCTGGGGCACCATGAAGGAGGACATGCAGGCGATGTTCAAGCTCGCTCGCGAACGGCAGATCCCGCTCGCGATCGTGATCTACCCCTACCTTTCCCAGATCGGCATGCCACCCGAGAAGATGAAGCCCCAGCAGGATCTGCTGACCTTCGCCGCCGCGCACGGCATTCCGGCGCTGGAGCCAAGCGCGGCTTACCTGCACCAGCCGCAAGACATGTTCGTGGACGAGTTTATCCACCTGTCACCCCACGGTCACCGGGTGATGGCGGCGGCGATGCAGGACTTTCTTGCTGCACGCGGACTGCTGCCGGCGCGGGAGCCATGACGGCGATCCTCGGCATCTCGGCTTACTACCACGATTCCGCGGCGGCCCTCATCGTCGATGGCAGGATCGTGGCGGCGGCCCAGGAAGAACGCTTTACGCGGGAGAAGCACGATCAGGCCTTTCCCATCAATGCCATCAACTACTGTCTTCGCGAGGCGGGGCTGTCGCCGGAGCAACTCGACTACATCGGATTCTACGACAAGCCGCTGTTGAAATTTGACCGGCTGCTCGAGACCTACATCGCCTATGCACCCGCCGGTTTTCAGAGCTTCCTGAAGTCCATGCCGGTGTGGCTGCGGCAGAAGCTGCATCTGCCGCGGGAGATGCGCAAGGCGCTTGGCGGGGGATACCGGAAGCGCTTCGTGTTCACGGAGCATCACGAGTCCCATGCGGCGAGCGCGTTCTTTCCGTCGCCCTACGAGGAGGCCGCCATCCTCACCATGGATGGCGTTGGCGAGTGGGCGACCGCCAGTTTCGGGGTCGGGCGCGGTAACCGGGTGACGCTCAGCCACGAGCTGCACTTTCCCCACTCCCTGGGCCTGCTGTATTCGGCCTTCACTTACTACTGCGGATTCACAGTCAACGAGGGCGAATACAAGCTCATGGGCCTGGCGCCTTACGGCCAGCCGACCTATGCAGACCTCATCCGGAGCACGCTCATCGACCTCAAGGACGATGGCTCGTTCCGCATGGACATGTCCTACTTCAACTACTGCCAGGGACTGACCATGACCTCGGAAAAGTTCCACGCCCTGTTCGGTGCGCCGCCACGCGCCTCGGGCGCGCAGGTGACGCAGCGGGACATGGACATCGCGGCGTCCATCCAGGTGGTCACGGAGGACATCATGTTGCGCATGGCGCGGCATGTGCACCGGGTCACGGGCATGAAGAAGCTCTGCCTCGCGGGCGGCGTGGCACTGAACTGCGTGGGCAATGGCCGGATTTTGCGCGAGGGGCCCTTCGAGGACATCTGGATACAGCCGGCGGCGGGCGATGCGGGCGGTGCGCTGGGCGTGGCCCTGTTCATCTGGCACCAGCTCCTCGGCAAGCCGCGCAGCGCGACCACCACGGATCACCAGCACGGCTCGCAGCTGGGCAGCGAGTACAGCAACGCCGACATTGAAGCGTTTCTCCGCTCGGTCGGCGCAACCCATGAGCGCATCGACGACGAGAGCGCCCTGGCGACCAGTGTCGCGGGCTCGATCGCCGCGGGCAAGGTGGTGGGCTGGTTCCAGGGACGCATGGAGTTCGGCCCGCGGGCGCTCGGGTTCCGCAGCATCCTGGGCGATGCGCGCAACCCAGCCATGCAGGCCGTCATCAACCAGAAGGTGAAGTTTCGCGAGGGCTTCCGGCCATTTGCGCCGATCGTGCTGGCCGAGCACGCGCACCGGTATTTCGACGTCCGCGAAGGGCAGGAAAGCCCTTACATGCTGATCGTGGCGCCGGTGCGCGACGAGATGCGGCTGCCAGGGGATCCCCAGGCCACCGGCATGGCCAAGCTGAAAGTGCCGCTGTCGGTGATCCCGGCCGTGACCCACGTCGACTATTCCGCACGCATCCAGACCATCGATGCGGCCCGTCATGGCCGCCTGCGCCGGCTCATGGAGAGCTTCTACGCGCAGACCGGTTGCCCGGTCATGGTGAATACGAGCTTCAATCTCGGGTGGGAGCCCATCGTCTGCACCCCGGATGACGCGTACCGCACGTTCATGGGGTCCGAGATCGACCTGCTGTGCATCGGTAACTTCGTCCTGCGCAAGGAGGACCAGCCCGGCTATGTGGCCTCGTCGAGCAGCATCCTCGCGGACATGGTCGGGGCGCACCAGGTGCTGAGCCCCTGCTGCCAGGCCGCCCTCGTCGCGGCGCCCCTCGTCGCGGCCCCCCTGCGCCGCGACGAGGGGGCCCGGGAGGACGGGCGCCTGACCTGCACGAAATGCCAGCACGGGTTTGCCCTGGATGGACAGATTCCGCAGCTGTTCTGGCCTCATGAGGCCTTCAATGATCCCAGCGACGTCACCGACATCGTCAAGGCCTTCTACGAAGAGACGCCGTTTCCGAACTACGACGACCACGACTCG
Organism: uncultured Chromatiaceae bacterium; assembly: GCA_964391025.1. Lineage (GTDB taxonomy): Bacteria > Pseudomonadota > Gammaproteobacteria > Steroidobacterales > SHZI01. The sequence goes on along the minus strand of CAYMKJ010000219.1, from coordinate 182 downwards.
GTGCGTTCGCTGCTCGACAAGTCCCGGCGTGGCCTGTACGCACGCCGGCTGGACGAGACGATTCCCTACAACATTTCCGTGCTCGAGGTCGGCTGTGGCACGGGCCAGCTGACGAATTTTCTCGGGATATCCTGTCGCCGCGCGGTCGGCACGGACATGTGCCTGAACTCGCTGCGCCTTGG
>CAYMKJ010000218.1:0-1571 GCA_964391025.1 uncultured Chromatiaceae bacterium | reverse complement strand
CCGCATCCCGGTGCACATGATCGAGACCATCAACAAACTTAACCGCATCTCCCGCCAGATGCTGCAGGAGATGGGCCGCGAGCCCACGCCGGACGAACTGGCTCTCCGCATGGACATGCCGGAAGACAAGGTGCGCAAGGTTCTCAAGATCGCCAAGGAACCCATCTCCATGGAGACGCCGATCGGTGATGACGAGGATTCACACCTCGGCGATTTCATCGAGGACACCACGGTATCTTCGCCGATCGAGGCGGCCACCATGGAGAGCCTCAAGGAAACCACGCACAACGTGCTGGCCGGACTCACGCCCCGGGAAGCCAAAGTGCTGCGCATGCGCTTCGGCATCGACATGAACACCGATCACACGCTGGAAGAAGTAGGCAAGCAGTTCGACGTGACCCGCGAACGCATCCGGCAGATCGAGGCCAAGGCGCTGCGCAAGCTGCGCCACCCGTCCCGCAGCGATCAGCTGCGCAGTTTCCTGATCGACGACTGAGCTGGTAGTAGCGCCTTGAGGCGCGACCGGGGTAGCCTGCTCCGTTGGCCGCCAAGCCTCCGTGACCTGGCGCTACCCGCCATCGTCCTCGGTGGGCTGGCGCTGGTGGCCCTGCCGGAGGTGCTGTTCGGTGCAGAACAGGCACCGACGGGCGCCGATGCGGTAGCTCGCCAGACCGTGGCCAATGCTCTCGGTATCGACCAGACCGGGGCCCGCGTAATCAGCAGCGAGCCTCGGGACTTTGCTGATGCCAGCCTCGACTGTCCCCAGCCCGGCATGGCCTATGCACAGGTCATCACGCCCGGCTTCCGGGTGCTCGTGGAGGCGGACGGACGGCGCTTCGACGTGCGGGTGGCCGGCTCAGGGGGCCGGATCTGCTATCGGCGCAAGCCGTCGCCGGACCGGCCTGCTGCTGACAGCACCCGGCCGCGAGAACTTGGTGAGGCCGCCCGGCAGGATCTCGCCCTGCGGCTCGGCACCTCGCTCGAGACAATCACCATCACGGGCCTGCGCCGACTCAAGCCCGGCGAGACCGTCCCGGGTTGTGGCGAGGTCTGCGCAAGAGAAGCGCCACCGTCTGCCTGCGGCGTGGGGGTGCGACTGCGCACCGGGGAGCAGGACTTTGACTACATCGCACTACCAGGCAGCCTGCATCCCTGCCCCGACATCGCGTCCCGGTAACTACAACTTCTCGCGTTTCTGCTCTCGACGCCGCTTGTGCCAGGCTTTCCGGAAGCGCCGGCCGGTGACTTTGCGCCACACGCGACGAATGACCCGGGCGATGTCCTCCACCGCAGTCGGCTGGTAGTGCGGCTGGTCCTCGGGCGCCAGCAGATCGTACCGGCGCCGGTACTTGAGCTTCACCCACGCATTGAGGTCCATCCGGCAGGCCTGGCGGAACAGGAAGCCATTCCACCAACTCCCACCGGGCTCGTGCAGGACTGCCGACCCGAAATCCAGCAGGATCGGTTCCCCGTCGGGACTGATCAGGATGTTGCCGCGACGCTTGAGATCGGCATGGGCAACACCGGCGGCGTGGAGTGCCAGGATCTGCTCCTTCAGCTGCCGAAAGTAG
>CAYMKJ010000217.1:0-18089 GCA_964391025.1 uncultured Chromatiaceae bacterium | reverse complement strand
TTGGCTTCAAGCTGTTCCTGACGACCACCCTGAACCGCGGTCATGTGGCCGGCAACGATGCTGGCGAGGTGCTGGTGCTGCCCGTGACCGCCCGCGACGAGGAATGGCAGCCGACGACCCAGGAGTCGATGTTCAATTTCGTGCGGCTGAGTGATGGCGGCATCACCCGTCTTCCGAACGTGCGCCCGGAGGTGGTCATCCTGAGCGAATTGGCACGCCGCCTGCTGCCGGGCAGTCCCATCGACTTCAGGGCGTTCCAGCAGCATCGCACGGTGCGGAAGGCCATCGCCGGGATCGTGCCCGGGATGGAGGAGCTCGCCGACATCGACGTCGCGAAGCGGGAGTTTCACATTCGCGGCCGTGTGCTGCATCAGCCCGTGTTCAACACACCCGATGGCCGGGTGCGGTTTGTCTGCAGGCAGCCGCCGCCTTCGGCTGGTCCGGGGCTGATGCTGACGACGGTGCGGAGCGAAGGGCAGTTCAACACCATGATCTATGAGCGCAACGACAGCTATCGGAACGGGGTGGACCGCTGGACCGTGCTGGCCCACGTGGACGATCTCGCCGATCACGGGCTAAAGGATGGCGATACCGCGACGCTTAAGTCCGCTCAGGGCAAGATGGAGAACGTGACGGTGCGGGTGTTCGATATTGCCCGGGGCAGCGTCATGGCCTACTTCCCCGAAGCCAACGTGCTGACCAGTACCGAGGTGGACCCACGGAGCAAAACGCCGGCGTTCAAGTCTACCCCGGTGTGGTTTGCCTGATCCTTGCCAGCTCTTTCTGAAGGACGGCCGTCTGTCTGCTTGGCGATTGATAAACCCAATCGCGGCAATCAGATCAATCTATAAATCAGCTTGTGATATTTCCATACACTCAGCCTCTGGTTGATGCTTCCATCGATCGAGGAAAGTTCCATGCACAGGAAACTGATGACGTTGCTGGCCGCTTTCGCGGTCGCTGCTCTGCCGTTGATGCCAACGGCTACCTTCAGTGCTCCGGGTGAACCGAGGACTAAACAGTTCTCGTGGCCTGAGCAGCTCGACCTCAATGCCGTGAAGCAGGACATCAAGAAGATCCTGAACACATCGCAGGAATGTTGGCAGCGGTCAGGGCCGATCGCCGGCGGAACTGCTGGTCGATCGGGCGAGCCTGCTCGACATGTCCACGAAGTGGAGCAAGTCCGCCACGACCGAGGGCATTTACGAGGGACGCGATCGCGGGACGCGTTTCAGGGCCTGAAACGCGTCCCGGTTCGCGGACCCCAACGACTGGTGGTGAAGGTGGGACGTCACTAACGGTTCGGCCTGGAGCGCCTGCCGCGGCCCCGAAGAGCCGATGTCCGCAGCAGCCGTTCCGCGCGCATGACATGGACAATGAATACGCGCTTGCCGTCAAAGCGATAGAAAACCCGGCAGGGCGGTTCCACGATTTGCCGATAGCGCCAACCTTGAAGTTCCGCAGGTTTCGACCCACTGCGTGGGTGCGCCTGAAGTTGCTCGACGTGAAGGAAAACGCGCCGGACCAATTGACGGGCGGCTATGGGATTCTCAAGCGCGATATAGTCGGCAATGGCGTCGAGGTCGCTGAGGGCAGGATCCGTCCAGACTATTTCAGCCATCGGGCCATTTTGGCCTTGGCACGAGCATGAGTCAGGACTCGTCCGTCCTCCACGGCCCGCTCGCCGCGGGCAATGCCCTCAAGGACCCCCAGCCGACGCTGCAGGCTCTCGTAGCTCTCGACGTCGACCAGATATGCGCTCGGTATACCGTGCTGCGTAATGAGAATGGGCTCCCGTGCGCTCTGTAACTCTGTCAAGAGTTCGGTGGCCTGGCGCTTGAGGGTGGTGACAAGCTCGGTACGCATATAGTGATACTAAAGTGCCACTTTATCGAAGGTCAAGGAATGAAACGGCAGGAATGCCCCAGATTCGGCTGCACCCAGGCACTGGGGGTGGGTCGCCGACTCCCGGACCCTACGTAGAGCCTTGGCAATGCGTCCGGTCTGGACCCATGAGTGATTGGCGCGGGCCGTCAACCCACATTTATCAACGATTTGACGGCTTTTGCGGGGTCGGATTCCTTGCCGATCCATAAGCCGGCGCGTAGGCTTCTTCCATGGCTATGCTGACCATAAAGCAGATGTCCTGGGCTGAGAAACTCCAGGCCATGGAGGAGTTGTGGGAATCCCTGAGCCGGGATGAAGACCGCCTGGAATCGCCCACCTGGCACGCTGATGTTCTGGAGGAAACGCGGCAGAATTATGCAGCCGGTCGCGAACAGCCAATCGATTGGGAAGCGGCGAAGCAAGAGTTGCGCAAGCGCAGTGAATGAAACTGCGGATACTGCCTTCCGCGCTGACGGATCTCACCAGAGGCAAAACGTTTTACGCGAGACTCGATCAGGGCCTCGGCGAATACTTTCTCAACTCCCTCTTCGGTGACATTGATTCCCTGGCAGACCATGCCGGTAGCCATCGAAAGGTCTTTGGCTATCACCGTTTACTGGCCAAGCGCTTCCCGTTCGCCATCTACTACAAGAAGGAGGGCGATGTGTGCGTGGTCTGGCGAGTGCTGGACTGTAGGCAGAATCCAGCCAAGACAATCCGCGCATTGAGGTGACGTCGGATCTTCGATTTATGGCGCGCCCGGGCGGATGAATCTGGGCACTGGGAAGCTGTAGTGTCGCTGACTTGAATTAAACAGCAATTATGGTTGATTGGCGCGCCGGTCGAGACCCGAACTCGGAACCCTCTAGCCTGTTGCCAGGCGCTGCCTGATCTCCGCGATCTCCCGCTGAAGGGTCTCCACCTGAGCCTCCAGGCTCTGGACCCGCTCCGCCAGACCGGCGCGTGGGACTGTCGCTGGTGCATCCGCCGGCTCATCAAACAGGGCGCCCTGAATGTCGTCGCTCAGCAGGTGGGCATAGCGCGCATCGCGAGTGCCGGTGGCCCGCGGCAACCTGACCACAAAGGGGCCACTCGCGTGTGCGACAAGCGCCTGCAGCGCGGTCTCAACTGCACCCACATCGGCAATGGAGGTCATGCGATTACAGCGGGTCCGCAACTCACCGGCACTTTGCGGACCCCGCAACAGGAGTTCGCAGAGGATCGCCCGCTCGAGGTCCGTGAACTTCAGCTGGCCGAACTCAGTGTTGCAGAACACGTGCTTGTACTTGGTCACCCGCCCGCCGTAGCCGGACCGGTCGCTCACCAGGTGCTTTTTGACCAGCGCATCGACGACCTGCTGCACTTCCGTCTCGCCCAGGTTCAGCACCGGGTCCCGGTTGCTCTTCTGGTTGCAGGCGTTCGTCAGTGCGTTGATCGACAGCGGGTAGTGCTCCGGTGTCGTGACCTCCTTCTCCATCAGGCAGCCGATCACCCGGGCCTCCGTGAGGGTCAGCTCGATCTTCACGACATGCTGGCCTCGTCACGGGCCAGCTGGCGGCGCAGGGCTTCCTCCCGCGCGTCCTCGATGGCGAGCAGGGTGCCTGCCACGTCAGCGGCGGTCTCGTTGCTGACGAACATGCCCGTGAGCACGGTCTCGGGCTGCAGCAGGCCCTTCTCGAAGAGCACCCACATTTCCTCGCCGAAGCGGGTGGTCAGCAGCTCCGGGGCGATGCGGCCGAGGGTCGCGGAGATGTTGTTGACGTCCCGGAGCAGCATCCTCCGGGCGTTGTTGTTGCCGGCGGCACTCACCACCTGGGGCAGGTCGATGATGACGGGACCATCCGGCCCGACCAGCACGTTGTACTCGGAGAGGTCGCCATGGATCAGCCCCGCGCAGAGCATCCGCACGATCTGGCCAATCAGGAAGCCGTGATACTCGCGAGCCTGCTCCGGGGTCAGCTCGACGTCACCCAGACCGGGAGCGGAGAAGCCCCCGGTGTCGGTGATCAGTTCCATGACGAGCACGCCGTTGAAGTATCCGTAGGGCTCCGGCACCCGCACACCAGCTGCCGCCAGCTGGTACAGGGCATCCACTTCGGCATTCTTCCAGGCGCTCTCCTGTTCCTTGCGGCCGAAGCGGGTGCTCTTGGCGCTGGCCCGGGCCTGGCGGCTGCCCTTGATCTGGCGGCCTTCCTGGTAGGTGACCCGCTGCTGGAAGCTGCGCTGGCCCATGTCCTTGTAGACCTTGGCGCAGCGGATGGTCGTGCCCGAGCGCACGATGTAGACGGACGCCTCCTTGCCGCTTTTCAGCGGGCGGAGGACCTCGTCGATGATGCCGTCGTCGATGAGTGGCTGGAGGGCCTTGGGGATTTTCATGGCGCCAGTTTGGGGGGCTGCCTCCCGCGGTGCAAACAATAACCCGGGTCAGACTGCAATTTATTGCCAGGCCCGCCGGAAAAAGGCAGTCTGACCCCGATTTTAGGGGGACAGGATGAGATCGCTCTATCGCAGTGCCGGCTATGCCGCCGCCGTCATCTTCCTGGCTTTTCTGGTCCACAACGTCAATGCGCTGTACGTGGAGCCCAACTACCTGGGCTTCAAGAATCCCGCAGTGGACTACGCCAATGTGGACAAGCTGAAACACGCCATCGGGTCCCTGCCCTGGACGTTGTCCGGCCTCGGGCACTTTTTCAGTGGCTTTGCCTGCGTGGTGCTGGCGCTGACCGGGCGCCAGATGTTTCGCGACTACAAGTCAGCGGCGGGCCGGCTGCTGCTCGGCGCCGGATTCGTCGCCGGGATTGGCTTCTTCCTGACGGGCATCTCCGACGTCGCCGGGGGTGGCGCCGTGAAGCTGCTGTCGGCACAGAACCCGGACCTGGAACGGGGTGCCTATCTGGCGGCCAGCATCTCGCGGATCGTCTACAACTGCATGGCCCAGGTGGGCCTCGGCTGGTTCGCCTGGCAGCTGAGTTGGTGTGGCCTGAAGACCGGTCTGCTGCCGAAGAGCTTCTGCTGGTTCGGCTACCTGTCGGGACTCTCGGGACTGGTGATGGGCGTGATCTTTTTTCCAGTCTATCTGCAGCTGGTGCTGATCTGGTCGGGATGGCTCGCCGTCGTCATGTGGCGGCGGGCTGCCCGCCTGCCGGCGTAGCGGGAGAAGGCTGCGGCTTGCTCGATCCGCCGCCCCACTTGTCCGGCACCTTGATCGTGAATGCGTAGACGCTGAGTGCGGAAAGCGCAATCGCGCCCACGATCATCGGCCCGTGGTGGCCGACGTGGGTGTAGATCTGAGTGCCAACAATGGGACCCAGGATGGCCCCGAGAGTATTTCCCGCGCCGAGGAAGCCGGCTGTCGCACCCTGTTCCCAGGGCTCGACACACAGGCTCGCGCTGCCGTTGATCCCGGGATTCGCGCAGGCGAAAGAGATGCCGAGCACCCCGAAACCGATGGCCATCACCACCAGGTTTGGCGCATTGCCGATGATGGTGAGCGCCAGGACAAAGAAGGGGCCCAGCAGGCGGAGCAGCGTCCTGGGCTTCACCTTGATGGCCTGCAATACGCCGATCTGCACGACGACGATCATGGACGCCATGCTGATCAGCATGAGGCTCGCCTGCCGCACGAGGTCCTTCGGATCGGTGATGCCATATTCGTCCTGCAGGTAGAAGCTCAGGACGATCTGCAGCGCCATGAAGGTCAGGAAAAAGCCGAACCACATGATCAGGAAGGGCCGCAGGCGGCGGTCATTCAGCTTCATGGAGACCTTGCTGCGGGGGTCCGCGTGCCGCACCGGTTCCTGCAGCAGGAACCAGGCCATCACGGCCCCGGCGATGCCGATGGCTGCCGCCACATACATGGGCACGAGTGGGCCAAAGAACGCGAGCGCGCCGGCGAGCACCGGACCCAGCACTGAACCCATGCCATTAGCTGCGCCGATGATGGCCAGGCCCCGGCCCCGATTCTGCACGTCGGTGACGTCCACCATGTACGCGGTGGCCGCCGGGTAGATGGCAGAGGCAGCGGCCCCGTAGCTGGCCCGGGCCAGGGCGAAAAGGACCAGCAGCCAGAAGCCCGTCACGATGCCGCTGACGCCCAGTTGCAGCACGAGCGCGACGAGGAGGGTGCCGACTGCAGCGCCTGTGACGCCGATGACGAATACGGGCTTGCGGCCGATCACGTCGCTGCGTTTGCCCCAGTAGGGCGCGCCGAAGATCAGGGGCAGGCTGGCGAGAGTCAGGGCGATGCCGAAGGCCTGGGGGCTGAACCCCACCTGGCGGGCCAGCGGCGTCACGATGATGAACGTCAGCGACTGGCCGATGGCGAACAGCAGGACACCAAGGCCCAGAAGGAGGCGGGCCTGGGCGGGGGCCTGGCCGGGGGTGTCGGTCATTGGAATTCCATGGGCTGCGAATTGTAGAGCGCTTCGCTCCGACGTTGCCGGCGGATGCGGCCTTATGGCCTCGCAGGCAGGGCGAAGGCGGTGATCTGGTCGCCCGGCTTCTGGTAAACGAAGGCGTGGCCGCCGGAGGCAATGACGACGAACTGCCGGCCGCCCACCTCATAGCTCATGGGCACGGCGAAGGCCCCCGTGGGCAGTGTGGCTTCCCAGAGCTCCCGGCCGGTGGCGAGTGCAAAGGCCCGGAAGCGGTCGTCACCGGTGGCACCGATGAACACCAGGCCACCGGCGGTCAGCATGGGCCCGCCGAAGGTGGGTGTCCCCCAGCGCAGCGGCAGTGGCAGTGAGAACGGCGATGCCATCGGCGGTGGCAGGCTGTGATCCCAGACGCCCAGCGTCGACTTCCACAGGATGGTCCCCGCCTGCAGGTCCACGGCCACCAGTTCCGCGTAGGGCGGGGCGGTGCAAGGCATCTGGTTGGCGGGTGACAGCAGCGCGGCCTGCTTGATCGCATAGGGCGTGCCGAGCAGCCGCACCGGCGCACCCAGCATGTTTTCCTGCATGGAGCGACGCAGGCCGTCGGCCTGATCAGCTGGCAGGACCTTCGCGTAGTGGCCGAGGCGTATGACGTTCGTCACGAGAATCCGCGCTTGGGGATCGACCGCCACGCCGCCCCAGTTGACGCCACCCGCGCTGGAGGGCCACATGATCGTGCCCTCGAAGGAGGGCGGCGTGAAAATTCCCCCGTACCGAAAGCCGCCATAGGCCTTCCGGCAGGCGTTCCGCTCCCAGGGCGTCAGGCCCCACAAGTCCGCCGCCGTGAATTCCTGGGGCACCAGTGCCGGCGGTTTTACCGGGAAGGGTTGCGTCGGTGAGAGCACCTCCCCGGGCACGCCGCCCTGGGGCACCGGCCGTTCCTCGATCGGGAAGAAGGGCTCGCCGGTTTCCCGGTGGAAGATGTAGACCATGCCCGTCTTGGTGGCCTGGATGACGGCCGGGAAGGGGTGGCCGTCACGGGTCAAATCGATGAGGGTTGGCTGCGCGGCGTTGTCGTAGTCCCAGACGTCGTGATGCACGGTCTGGAAGTGCCAGACGACCTCGCCCGTGGAGCCGCGCAGGGCCACGATGGAGTCCGAGTACCGGTTGTCGCCGGGTCGCGTGCCGCCGTAGAAGTCTGGCGAAGGCCCCGAGGTGGGCAGGAACAGCAGGTCCCGCTGCTCGTCGGTACTCATAACCCCCCAGACGTTGCCGGCGCCCGTGTTCCTCGCGGCCTCCGGGGTCCAGCCCGCGTAGGCCGGATCGGCCGCGCTGCGCGGCACCGGGTCGAAGGTCCAGCGGGTTGCACCCGTGCGGGCGTCGAAGGCGCGCACGGAGCCGTTGGGTGCATTGGCCCGATTGAAGTCCCGCACCGAGGTTCCCAGCGCGACCACATCATTGATGACTGTGGGTGGCCCTGAGAATTTCACTTCGCCCTTCACCGCGGGCGGTGACGCATTAAGCACGGTCGGCTCGATAGCCACGCTGCCGGCCGTGCCGAAATCCGGGCAGAGCCGGCCTGACGGTGCATCGAGCGCCACGAGCTGCAGGTCGTGGGTCGCGAGGAAGATCCGGTGCCGGCACAGTGCAACCGCCGGCGCCCTCCGGTCTTCCCACCAGGAGACACCACGACAGTTGGCGAAGCCGGGGCTGGTGAGGCCCTCCGGATCCTCAGGGGTGGCATAGCCGCCGATGCGGGCCTGCGGTTCGAACACCCAGCGTTCAGTGCCCCGTGCCGGATCGAGGGCCACCACACGACCGAAGGGCGTGCAGATCATCAGATGTCCGCCCGCGGCGGCCGGCAGCAGGATCGGATTGACCTGAACCTTGTAGACCGCAGTGTGCAGTGGCGGGTGCCGCTCCAGTTCGCCGGTGCGGTACTGCCAGGCCACCGTTAACTTCCCGACGTTGCCGGTGTTGATCTGGTCGAGCGGGGAAAATTTCTGTCCGCCGGCGTCTCCCCCATAGTGCTGCCACTGCTGGGCATCGCTGGGGGCGGCCAGGGCCAGGGCGGCTAGCGTCCCAGCGCCGAGGGCACGGAAAACGGTTCTGCAGGCCGGTACGGCCATCTCTGATCCCCGGTAGAGCCAGGCTGATACTACCGGTAGACCGGGATGCAGTCAGCGCAACCTACTTCGCCTCGGTAGCATCGCCGACCGGCGCGACGCCATCGATCGCGCCAATATCGATCGCGCCTAAAGGTGCTCCTACAGGCGCTTCCACAACAAGCGGCTCCTGATGGCGGGTCGGCGTCGGGATGCCCACGAGGCTCGCGGGCAGGGGCAGGGCGCTGACCAGCGACATGACGATTGCCGCGAGGTAGGGCACCGTCTGGATGAGCAGCACGAGGATCCACACCGCCCGGTCCGGACTCCCCATCAGGTCGATCTCACTGACGCCCCACGCCGCCAGCAGCAGCGCGATGGTGATCAGCCATTCCTCCCGTGCGCAGGCGAGAGCCTTCAGCAGCGCGTGCCGGGGCGCCTGCTTCGGTGTGCGAAAGAAGGGTTTGTCCGACGTCACGAGACCGGCTAACACAGCGACGCCAACCGTGTGGGAGAGCCCAAGCCCGGACAGCGCCGCAGCGGCTATCTGTCGCGGTCCCGCGCCGACACAGGTGCGATACAGGTCGATCAGCTTCACGACCTTGAAGGCAAACAGGGACAGGGGCAGCACCGAGAAGATGATCAGCGGCGGATCCACCGCCCGCGGCGCAAACACCATGCCGAGGGACCAGACGAGCGCCGCGAAATTGAACAGCAGGTTCATTCCGTCGGCAACCCAGGGCAGCCAGCCCGCGAGAAAGTGATAGCGCTGCCCGGGCGTCAGCACCGGATCGCGCCAGTTGAACAGCACGGACGCGTGGTGCCGCAGGATCTGCATGGCACCGTAGGCCCAGCGGAAGCGCTGCTGGCGAAAGTCGGTGAAGGTGTCGGGCATCAGGCCCTGGCCGTAGGAGCGCGGAATGTAGGTCGCATCCCAGCCCTGCTCAAAGAGTCGCAGGCCCAGTTCCGCATCCTCCGTGATGCACCACTCGGCCCAGCCGCCCGAGGTCTGCAGCGCCGTGCGCCGGACGAGGGTCATGGTGCCGTGCTGGATGATGGCGTTGCGCTCGTTGCGCGTGACCATCCCGATGTGGAAGAAGCCCGCGTACTCGGCATAGCAGCTGGCCTTGAACGCGCTGCCCAGCGGGTCCCGGTAGTCCTGGGGCGCCTGGACGATCGCCAGCTTCGGGTTGGCGAACGCCGGCACGAGGTCGCGCAACCAGTCGGTTGCGACGATGTAATCGCTGTCGATGACGGCCACGATGGCGGCTTCGGGTGCTGTTTGCGCGAGTGCAAAGTTGAGCGCCCCCGCCTTGAAACCGGCCAGCGGGGCCACGTGGAAGAAGCGGAAGCGGGCGCCCAGTTCCGCGCAGCGCGCCTCGACGGGCCGCCAGACGGCTTCGTCGCGGGTGTTGTTGTCGATCACCAGCACTTCGAAATCGGGGTAGTCCAGTGCCGCCAGCGCGTCCAGGGTCTCGATGACCATGTCGGGCGGCTCGTTGTAGCAGGGCACGTGGATGGAGACCTTGGGCAGTGGCTCGGCTGAGCCATCGGCTGAGCCATCGGCGGGGCTCTGAAGCAGGCGATGCCAGCTGGTGGCCCACTGGGCCTCGGCCCATTCGTGCGCCTCTGCCAGGAGCACGGCCAGCACACCGATCGTGCCGACCATCATCAGAATGCCGACGATGACCGTGGTCACGGTCATGTACTGCTGGGAGTACTCATACAGCACCCAGACCACCACGGTGCCCGTGGTGTAGGCCACCAGTGCCAGGAAGCCGCGGCCGAAGTGGGCGAGCTTCCGCCCGCCGACCGAGAAGGCGGCAAGCATGAGCACGGCCAGGCCGACTGCGACGGCGGCCAGCGCGCGCCATTGCGGAATGCGCACGATATCGGTCGTAAAGGGAAACTTGGCTTCCCGGTCCACGTTGTAAACGCCCCAGTAGGCGCCCACCGAGCCCTCGCTCTGGGCCTTCCAGGGCTGGTCGAAGGCTTCCATCAGGTAGTAGACGTAGCCTTCCTCGGCCGCTCTGGCGAGAAAGCGGCGCAGGAACATCGCTTCATTGGCATCCGACGCCACCGCGGCTTCCCGCGTGCGGCCGTTACTGGGCCAGCCCACCTCCGCGAGCACGATGGGCTTGCCGGGGAAGGTTTTCTTCAGCAGGGCAACTTTGTCGTCGATGTAGCCGATAGAGGCTTCGGCAGAGACCCCTTCCCAGTAGGGCAGCATGTGCACCGCGAGGTAGTCCACGTGATCAGCGAGTTCGGGGTGGCGCACCCACACGTGCCAGGGTTCCGCCGTGCTCACGGGTTGCTTGACCGCCTTGCGCACCTTGTCCAGGTACGCCGTGAGTTCCGAGACCGGGATATCGCCGCGCAGGACTACCTCGTTGCCGACGATCACCCGGATCACGTTGGGGTTCTGGCGGGTCAGGCGGATGGCTTGCTCGACCTCAGTGGCGCTATGGGCTGCGCGGGCGTCGATCCAGGCCCCCAGGGCGACCTTGATACCATGGCGGCGCGCCAGCTCCGGCACCATCCCCATGGTGCTGTCAGTCGTGTAGGTCCGTACCGACCGGGTGTGGCCTTTCAGCAGGGCCAGATCCGCCTCGATCTGTTTGGCGGTCGGAAAGTCTCCCCGCACGGCATCCTGGCCGGCCCGGTAGGGCGAGAAGGCAAAGCCCTGAATCCGGTTGGGCCAGGGTGGCTCGGCGACGGGCCGGTTGGCCAGTCCCCAGAGGGAAACGGTGGCCGCGCCAAAGGCTACGGCGATGAACAGACCGGAGGAAATACGCATGGGTGAACGACTTGTCCGGCCCCGGGAAGGAGGGGCTTCTACTTGGTCGCGCATTGTAGAGAGCTACCGCGAATTTTGGCAGTATCCCGACAGTTATATGAACGGGTTCTGAATCGGGCACAATTCGCTCCCTCCCATCTCCGCAGAGTTGGCCATGCGCGTCGTCATTACTGGCAGCACCAAGGGCATCGGTCTGGGCATGGCCCGGGAGTTTCTCCGGCGCGGGCACGACGTGGTGGTCTCCAGCCGGCGGGCTTCCGCGGTGGAGGGAGCCGTCGCGGAGCTGCAGGCCGCCTGTCCGGGCCGCAAGATCGTCGGCAAGGTCTGCGACGTGGCGAATTATGCAGAGGTGCAGGCGCTCTGGGAGGCCGCCGTGGCGTCCTTGGGCAGCGTGGACATCTGGGTCAACAACGCAGGCCGGGATGGCGCCAAGGTGCCATTCTTCATGATCCCGCCCGATGACTACGTCAAGACTATCAACACCAATCTGATCGGGCTGATGAACTGCAACCGGGTGGCGATTCCCGGCATGTACAAGCAGGGCACCGGCATGATCTGGAACATGGAGGGCTTCGGCAGCAATGGCGCCGTGCGCCCCGCGATTAGCCCCTACGGCGCCACCAAGTACGCCGTGCGCTACTTCACCAAGGCGCTGATCCAGGAGCTGGCGAAGACGCCAGTGACGGTCGGCTACCTGAGTCCCGGCATCGTCATTACCGATCTGCTGGTTCCCCCGCCGGAACGGCGCGACAAGAACTGGGAGCGCTCGAAAAAGATTCTCAATATCCTCGCCGACACGGTCGAGACGGTCACGCCCTGGCTCGTCGAGGGCATGCTCCGGGAACACGGCAAGCACGGCGCGGCGGTGCGCTGGCTCACTTCTGCCAAGGTGCAGGGCCGCTTCCTCATGAATGTCTTCAGGAAGCGGGACGTGTTCGGCCCGCTCGGCATCTAGCGGCAGGAGATCCCGGCATGAATTCGGAACTGGTCAATGGACTCTTCGCCGGCCGGGCCTCGGCGACTGCAGCGCTGGGCGCAGCCGCTTCTGGCAAGGCCCTCGACTTCGACGATCCCTACGACAACCTCTATGCCTTCGGCAAGATCTGGGGCAGCTATGCGGCGCCCGTGCTCAGCGGGTTTCATGGGCTGATGTACGCGCGCCTCGGCGCGCAGCGACTGATTCCCCTGTTCGGTTACACCGGCACCGGCTGCATGCAGTCGAAGATCGACGAGGACGGCAACGTCTGGATTCGCGGCAAGGAGACCGGGTATTTCACCGACCTGGCCACCGGCGACATTCTCGAGACCTGGAAGAACCCCTGGACGGGCAAGACCGTCGAGGTCTTTAATTTCTACAACCCGGCGATGGGCGGCAAGCTGACCGCCGAGATGCCCCGCTTCGCCATGGGCGCGGCCCGGGATGACGCCACACTGATGAACGACGGCACTCACCGGAACATGGGGGGCACCGTGCCGTTCATCCTGCCCTTCGAGCAGTATGGCGATGATCTGCTGCTGGCCTGGGACTATGCCCACGAATACACCAACCCGGTAACACCGGAAGGCTGGCCGGAGGCCTCGACCGGGCCGCGCATCAGTCCGTCCGAGCACTTCACGTTCTGCCTGTCACTGGCGGAGATGCGGGATCGCTCGGTGCCCTCGTCGCGCTTCGTGGCCGGCTTCTCCCGCCTCGGCCAGTGGTGGCCCTGGATGCGCATGGGTGGTCACCAGCTGGCGGAATCCGGCGTGGTGTTCGGCCGGATGTTCAGTCACAAAGGACTGCAGGGTCCCGGTGACATCCCGCCGAAGGTTCTTGCCCACATCGAGAAGCACGCGCCGGACTATCTGAGCGTGCCGGACCACTGGCCCAACGTCATTCCCCACGGCACCTGGGAGGCTTTCGCCAATCAGGTGCCGCCGGAAACGCCCGGCTACCGCCGTCCCGTCCCAGGCGCGCCTGCCTAGAATCGCAGGGTCAGCGCCATGCCGGCATTGCGCCCTGGCCGCGGGGCGATGTGAAACGCACTGACGACGTTTGGAAAATTGCCGAAGTTGGGGAACTGGGTCGCCAGCAGGGGCGTGTCGTCATCCAGCACGTTGTCCAGGTAGATCGCCACGAGCCATCTCTCGTTCTCCACCCCGATTCGCGCGTTAACGAGGTTGAGATCACCGACATAGGCCTCGTTTTCGGCATCGATCCAGGTCTTCGAGTTGTACACGTAGTCGCTGCGCAGGAACCATTCGTTGGCCCCGTCCCCCAACGAGTGTCTGTAGGTGGCCGACGCCGTCACGGTGCTCTTCGGTACATAGGGCGCTTCGTTGCCTGAGGCGTCACCGTCGCCGGTGAGGGCCAGCAGGGTGAGGGAATTGTACTGAATGAGCTTGGTGTCCTGGAGCCCATAGTTGAGCGTCAGCACCAGGTTGTCCGTCGCGGCCAGGGTCAATTCGATCTCGGTGCCGGTCACCCGGGACTTGCCGGCGTTCCTGATGAAGTTCATCGGAATGGCTGTTGCGAGAGCTGTATCCGCGCAGTTCCAGTCGATGTCGGCCACTTCGTTGATGGCCTGATTCTTCCAGTCGATGTAGTAGACGGCCACGTTGGCTGTCAGGCGCCGATCCAGCCACTGGCTCTTGGCGCCGATCTCGTAGGTCCAGGCATTCTCCTCCTTGATGATCGCCCTGCCGTCGGCCAGGGCCGCGCGCGTGGCCGCCGGGACGACCGGCGCATCGAAGAACCCGTAGAAGAAGCCGCCGGGCTTGTTGCCCTTGGCCACCAGCCCATAGACGTTCAGGTCGTCAGCCGCCTGCCAGCTGACCGTCGCCCGGGGCGTGAAGCTGTAGTAGTTGGTTGAGGCCGTGATGCCGCTGGGGGCCCGTTGCACGGGCGAGTCTTTCGCGTAGCGGCCTTCCACGGACACCGTGACATCCCCGCCCAGGTCGTAATCGAGGCCACCGAAGAAACTGAGATTCTCCTTAGTGGCATTCAGGTTCCAGGACGGCTTGCCGTCGATGTAGGGCAGGCCAAACTCAACCCGGTTGCAGAAGCCGGTGTACTCGCGCTGAGTGGAGAAGTTGTCTGATGTGAAGTAATAGACTCCCGCGCTGCCGCGAATCGGCTGGTCCTGGGGCGAGCTGACCCGGACCTCCTCCGAGTGGTCGTGCCAGCTCTGTTCCTCCCCCGCGTCGAAGAGGTTGGCGAAGAGGGGGCCGAAATAGGGCGACCGGTCCAGATCCCGGTAACTTTCCAGGTCCTGCCGGTTGATGGTCCCGGTCGCCGTGACGTCCCACTCGCCGAGAGCCAGCTGGGCCTGCGCGAGATAGCGCTGGCTGGTCGTCTGGGTGCCGATAAAGGGCGCCGGCGGTGCGGTGACCGTCTCGCTGCCGATGGGGGCGAAAAAGGACGTGGCACCCTCCCGCAGATCCGCAATATTGATCAGGGCCCGCAGGCCATCCGGCTTGAGTTCCCCGCACCACCAGCCCGGCAAATCGGGACGTTCGAGGGTCGGCAGGTAGCAGTTCAGTTGGGGGTGGAAGAGCGATGCGAAGTGTTCATCGTCGGCCTTGCCGTACTCGGCCTTGCCAGTGAACGTCAGATTCTCGGTGGCGTTCCAGATGAGCTTGCCGGTAGTGTTCCAGGTGCTTTCACCCCCGAGTGCGGTGGAGTCGTCCTGGACCGTCGACACGGGCTGCCCAGCTGGCCAGAAGGTGAAGGTCCTTTTCGGGAAGAAGACGCAGCCATCGACCCTTGCCTGGTCCGCCGTCTGGCCTGCCTTGCAGGGATTCATGCTGTTCTGCCACTCGCCGTCGGAGGTTTCCCAGTTGGCCGACGCGAAAAAGAGCAGCTTGTCGCCGATGAGGGGCCCGCTGAGGAAGCCGGAGGTCTTGTAATTACTGTTCTCGCCGGCCTTCAGGTACAGCTGGCCTTCCAGTTCATCGGGATTGGGGGCCTTGGTCACATAGTTGACGGCGCCCGCGAACGCGCCGCGCCCGAACTGGGCCGCCTGGGGGCCCCGCAGGACCTCCACGCGCTCGAGATTGTCGACGGTGAGGCCGCTGGAGGTGCCGCTGATGTACGCGCCGTCCACGTAGAACGCCACATTGCCCTCGGAGCCGAAGTTTTGCTGGGGCGTGAACTGGCCCCGGATGCTGGGCGCGTCGAGCCGCCGGCCCACGGCGCTGCGGCTGAAGCTGAAGTTCGGCGTGAAGGTGGCCACGTCGTAGATGGTCTGGATGTTTCGTTCACGCAGGGCCTCGGGGGTGAACACGGCCACCGACAAGGGGATCTCCTGCAGGCTCTCCTCGCGCTTGCGGGCCGACACGATGACTTCTTCGAGAGCCTGCTGGGCGCTGACCGGGGCCGGCAGGCCGAGGATGACGGCCAGAATGCACGCCGTAGTGGAAAATCCAGAAACGCGATTGGCCGTCATCGAGCATGTCCCCCCGGACCCGATCAGGTAATTGTCGCCCGCCCGTTTTACACAGTCAGTGCGTGACCAGCAACACGTTAGTTCAGGGCTTGACCGCGATGACGCCGGCGTTCTCCCGGCCATCCATCCTGCCCAGCCCGCTGAAGTCCGGCCGGGAAATGAACGCGGCGTCCACCACGGTGAGTCCCGCCTCACTGCAGGTGCGGGCGAGCAGGTCCGGGTCCAGCACGTTCATGAAGGGCGGCTTCTCGATGGGCTTTGCCGGCGAACCGGCCGCCAGATAGTTGTGCAGGCCGGGCATCATCCCGGGCCAGCGTTCGCCCTGCGCCTTGCCCGCCTCGAACTCCAGGATCTTCCGCCGCCAGATGCCGTAGGGCGTGTCGGCCACCAGGTACAGGTGGCCACCGGGCGCGAGCCAGCCGGCCATCTTCTTCACCGCCGCCTCCACGTCTGCGCCGGTCAGGAAGTGCAGCACCCGGGAGCACAGGATGGCGCTGTATTTGTTCGCCGGAAAATCCATGTGGGGCAGGGCGCCCGCCACGAGCTCCAGGTTGCCCAGCAGGTGGGAAGGCGCCTTACTGCGCAGTATTTCCAGGTGCCGAGGGTCCAGGTCCGAGGCTGTAATTCGCGCGCCCGCTTCCAGGGCCGGAATGGTCGAGACACCGTAGGCGCAGCCCACCTCGAGCACCGGCCGTCCCTCGCGACCCAGCTGGCCCGCCTCCTGAATGAACGCGTCCGCGAACCGGTCCCGGATCTCGAACATGAAGCCGGTGCCGTTCAGCGTGGCAACCATGCCGTTGCCGCTCCAGCCCGGGTCGGCCTTCGGTCGGGTAAACCGGCGCGGCAGGAACCGGGCCAGGCCCAGACGGCGGGCCGTCTTCTCGATCAGCGCTGTAATGTCCACCATGGCTTCGATGCTAACCCCCCTGCTTCGGTTCTGGACAGTGGCCGCTCCGGCTGTCACGCGGACGGTGCACCACGCGGTTCCGCCGGGGCACGTGGCCTCTCCTTATACTGTCACTTCAGCCGTTTGGCCCTGGAGGCAGCACATTGGACAGCAAGTTGGACAGCAGGTTGGACAGTGGCGAGACCATTGAATACATCGGGGTGGCACTGCAGGTGTCGGTAAAGGGCGTGAACCGGTGCCAGGACCGGGCGTCCTCCCGGGCCCGCATCGACGAGAACATCCGCCGGATCAGCGAATACACCACCACTGCGGCCAGCTTCCTGCGCTTTTTCTACGGGCTGCCCGTGAAGCTTGTGGCTCTGCCCGAGTACGCAGTGACCGGCTTCCCGATGAAGGAGTCCGTCCAGGAGTGGCGGGACCGGGCCTGCCTGGAGCAGAACGGGCCCGAGTACGAGGCGCTCGGCAAGCTGGCCCAGGCCAACAGCCTGTACCTCTCGGGCAACGTGTACGAGATCGACCCGCACTTCCCGGAGCTGTACTTCCAGACCTGCTTCATCATCGCGCCGAACGGCAACGTGATCCTGCGCTACCGGCGGCTCACGTCCTGCTTCGAGCCCACTCCCCACGATGTCTGGGACAAGTACCTGGACATCTATGGCGAGGAGGGCATCTTCCCCGTCGCGAAGACCGAGATTGGCAACCTCGGCACCATCGCCTCCGAGGAAATCCTCTACCCGGAGATCACCCGCTGCGTCGTGATGCGGGGTGCCGAGGTGATCCTGCACCCCACCAGCGAGCCGGGTAGCGCGGAACGCACCATCAAGGAAACCTGCCGGCTGGCGCGGGCGATCGAGAACCAGGTTTTCGTGGTGTCGGCAAACACGGCCTCGATCGACGACATTCCGATCCCGCCCTACACCTGCAGTGCCATGTCGAAGATTGTCGACTTCAACGGCCAGATCCTGGCCGAAGCGGCCCAGGGCGGTGAGGCCTTCAATTCCAATGCCGTCATGGATATCAGCGCCCTCCGGCGCACCCGCCGCCGCACCGCAATGGCCAACGTCATGTCCCGCCAGCCCTTCGGGATCTATGCCAGGAGTTACGCCAGTGCCGATTACCACCAGCCCAACTTCCTGCTTCGGGACGGCAAGGTCATCGAGCCGCCGCCCCGGGAGGCCTTCCGCCGCCGGCAGGAGGGCAACATCGAGCGGCTGGTTAAAGCGGGATTGTTGTAGGAGCGCCTTTAGGCGCGACCATCACGGGGTCGCGCCTAAAGGCGCTCCTACAGGTAAACTCGCGTTCATTCGGGACGGAGTGCGACTGAATGTCTGCATTGACGACTGACCGACGCGGCTTTCTGAAGCACTCCGGTGCCGCGGCAGCGGCGGTGTTGTCCCTCAAATACATGCCTGGCGAGGCGCTGGCTGCCCCGGCCGCAGCTGCCCCGGTCTACGGCCTGTGGGAAGACGTGATGCGCCGCAAGTGGACCTGGGACCGGGTGGTCCGGGGCAGTCGCGGCATCAACTGCACGGGTCACTGCGCCTTCAATATCTACGTGAAGAACGGCATCGTCTGGCGCGAGGAGCAGCAGGG
>CAYMKJ010000216.1:0-5712 GCA_964391025.1 uncultured Chromatiaceae bacterium | reverse complement strand
CGCGGTCATACAGGTCCGCGATGCGGATGCCGACCGACTGAAGGCGTTGCTGAGTCGCTACGGGCTCGGAACGCTGGTGCGCCGCGTGGCGAGTGTTACGAGCGCCGACTCAATCTCGATCTCGGCAGCTGGCTCGGTGCTATTCACCAGCTCTCGCACGGCACTCCTGCGCGTCTGGTCCGAGCTCTCCTACCGTATGCAGGCGCTCCGGGACAATCCGGATACCGCTGCGGAGGCGTGGCGTGCGCAGCTCGATCCGGACGATCCGGGCCTTTCGCCGGTGCTGACTTTTGACCCAGCCGTCCCTGTTTCGGCGACAAAGCACCGGCCGCGCGTGGCGATCCTGCGCGAGCAGGGAGTCAACAGTCAGCTGGAGATGGCGGCAGCCTTCCGGCGGGCGGGCTTCGACGCCGTCGATGTGCACATGACTGACGTGCTGTCCGGGCGGCGCTCCCTGCGCGACTTCGCCGGCCTGGCGGCCTGCGGCGGTTTTTCCTACGGTGATGTGCTGGGTGCGGGCGGCGGCTGGGCCAAGTCGATCCTGTTCAATGCACGGGCCCGGGATGAATTCACGGCGTTCTTCGCACGCCCGGAGACCTTCACACTCGGGGTGTGCAACGGTTGCCAGATGCTGTCGGTGCTGGCCGAACTGATCCCCGGCGCCGGTCACTGGCCGCGCTTCCTTAAGAATCGCTCGGAACAGTTCGAAGCACGACTGAGCCTGGTGGAGGTTCTGCCGTCCCGGTCGGTGCTTCTCGACGGGATGGCGGGCAGCCGCCTGCTGATCCCAAGCTCTCACGGTGAGGGGTTGGCTACATTTGCGCCCGGCCACCAGCAGGCCTGCACCGTTGCCGGCCAGGTGGCCATCCGCTATGTCGACAACCGGGGCCAGCCGGCCGAGACCTATCCGGCCAACCCGAACGGGTCACCCGCAGGGATCGCGGGCCTGTGTTCTGCCGACGGGCGGGTAACGATCCTCATGCCGCACCCGGAGCGGGTGCACCGGACCGTGCAGCATTCCTGGCACCCGGCGGGGTGGGGAGAGGATGGGCCCTGGATGCGGCTGTTCCGCAATGCGCGGCAATTCGTTGGCTAACGGCAGAAGCTTGCCGACGGTGAGCTAGACTTTTCTGACAGGAATCTCCGGCTCGTCCTCATCAATCCCCGCCGCCTGATTCGCAAAAAACCTGCGAACCTTCAGCGCCTGCCGCAATTTCGCACGCCGCACGTAAGTCTGCGTCAGCAGGTCCTTCATCGTTTCCAGTAGCACTGCTGCCTGCCGGCGGTCGTATTCCGGTTCCTGCTTGCCCGCGTCCGGGTCGAAGATGATTCGGCGCACCGCGTTGAAGGTCGCGTCGTCGATGGCACCCAGCTCCTGCACCTCGGTGACCAGATCGAAGATGCGCAAGCGGCCGGCCTCGCCGACGTCCTCGAAGGTGGCGCGCGCCGTCTGCCGGCACATGGCGGCAAAGGCTTGCCAGAGACCGCTGCTGAAGCAGGCGAGCGCCTCGCGAAAGCGGGCCGCCACGGCGGGTGGCAGGTAGCTCAGGCCGAAACGCTCCGGCGGGTGCTCGACGGCCTGGGGCAGGGGATTCAGTTCCACCCGGTCTTGCTGCCAGGCACGGGTCCGGTAGCGGAGAAACACAGGCGCCTTGCAGGCCGAGCATTGCAGGACCACGCCGACCTGCGCGGGGCGCTCGGACTTGAGCTTGCTGAAGGCAGGAAAGGCAGTCACGGTCATGGGCGCCGTGGCCCCGCAATGGGGGCACTCCATCGTGCCCGTGCCGCCGTTGCGCTCGAAGCGTCCGTCAGCGGTGATGCTGGCTGTCATTCGCTTACCGTGCCATTTACCGGGTGAGGGGCTTGAAACGAATCCGGTGCGGATTATTGGCATCGTCCCCAAGGCGACGCCGCAGGTCGGCATCGTAGTCTGCGTAGTTTCCCTGGAACCACACCACCTGGCTATCCCCTTCGAAGGCGAGGATGTGCGTGGCGATGCGGTCGAGGAACCAGCGGTCGTGGGAAATCACGATGGCGCAGCCCGGGAATTCCAGCAGCGCCTCTTCGAGTGCCCGGAGGGTTTCCACATCGAGATCGTTGGTGGGTTCGTCGAGGAGCAGCACGTTGCCGCCGGACTTCAGTACCTTGGCCAGATGAACCCGGTTGCGCTCCCCGCCGGACAACTCGCCGATCAGCTGTTGTTGCTGGGTACCCTTGAAGTTGAAGCGGCCCACGTAGGCACGGGCCGGTGTTTCGTACTTGCCGATGCGCAGGAGGTCCTCGCCACCGGAAATTTCCGCAAAGACGGTCTTTGCGGGGTCGAGGGACTGCCGTGACTGGTCCACGGCGGCCAGCTGCACCGTATCGCCCAGGCGGATCTCGCCGGAGTCAGGCTTTTCAAGCCCGGTCAGCATGCGGAAGAGGGTGGTCTTGCCGGCGCCGTTCGGCCCGATGATGCCGACGATGGCGCCGGGCGGGATCTGGAAGTTCAGATCCTCGATGAGCAGCCGGTCCCCGTAGCCCTTGCGCAGGTGATTCACCTCAATCACGAGGTCGCCCAGGCGCGGCCCGGGCGGAATGTAGATCTCCAGGGTTTCCTGGCGGGTCTGGTAATCCTGGGACACCAGCTCCTGGAAACGGCTGAGGCGCGCCTTGCTTTTGGCCTGTCGCGCCTTGGGATTGGCGCGCACCCATTCGAGCTCGGCCTTGATGTTTTTCTGGCGGGCCTGCTCGGACTTTTCCTCCAGGGCCAGTCGTTTCGATTTCTGGTCCAGCCAGGAGGAGTAGTTGCCCTCCCAGGGAATGCCCTGGCCCCGGTCGAGCTCCCGGATCCAGCCGGCCACGTTGTCCAGAAAGTAGCGGTCGTGGGTTACCGCGATAACGGTGCCCGGATACTGCTCCAGGAAGTGCTCGAGCCAGGCCACGGACGCCGCATCCAGATGGTTGGTGGGCTCGTCCAGCAGCAGCATGTCCGGCTCGGACAGCAGCAGGCGGCACAACGCCACGCGACGGCGCTCGCCGCCGGAGAGATTCTCAACCTTGGCGTCCCAGTCCGCCAGGCGCAGCGCATCGGCGGCGATCTCGAGCTTGCGCTCGATCTCCCAGCCGTTCCTGGCCTCGATCTGATCCTGCAGCCTGCCCTGGTCTTCCAGCAACTTGTTCATCGCCTCGTCGTCGAGGGGCTCGGCAAACTTTTCGCTGATGGCATTGAAACGCTTGACCAGCGCGAACATCTCGCCAAGGCCTTCTTCGGCGATCTCCCGCACGGTCTTGCCGGCCGGGAGCTCCGGTTCCTGGGGCAGGTAACCGATGCGGATGCCCGGTTGGGGCCGGGCCTCGCCTTCGAAATCCGGGTCCACGCCCGCCATGATCCGCAGGAGCGTCGATTTGCCGGAGCCGTTGAGGCCGAGCACGCCGATCTTGGCGCCGGGATAGAAGCTCAGGGAGATGTCCTTGAGGATGAAGCGTTTCGGCGGGACGATCTTGCCCACCCGGTTCATCGTGAAGACGTATTGCGCCACTAGTGATCCTGTCCGCGTGCTGGAGTTAGAAAAATGAGGGCGCATTATCGGCCAAGGGACACACCTTGCAAAGCTATACTCGAGCCTCTGGCAAGGAATTGGTCGGGTGCTGTCGGTTGCCTCGGGACACAACGAAGTGCTCGTGCTGAAGGGCGCGAACATCGCCGCCTACGGCTTCGGCGAGGGCCACCCGTTCGGCCCGGACCGGCATGATGTTTTCCATCGTGAACTGGCGGAACGGGGCTTCGGCGAGCAGGTCACTCTCGCTTGTGCCACGGAGGCGACCCACGCCGAACTCGCGGCGTTCCATACCCCCGGGCACATCTCCCGCGTCGAAACCCTGTGCCTGGCCGGCTCCGGCTGGCTGGATGGCGGCGATACCCCGGCGCGCCGCGGGCTGGACGCGGCCGCGGCCGCGGTCGTTGGCGCGTCGATCTTCGCCATGGAGCACATCATGGCGGGCCACGCGCACCGCGCGTTCGTGCCAATCGCCGGGCTGCATCACGCTGGGCGGGACCGGGCGGCGGGCTTTTGCATCTATAACGACTGCGGCGTGGTGCTGGAGTTGCTGCGGTCCCGGCATGGACTGAAGCGCATCGCTTATGTAGACATCGATGCTCACCACGGGGACGGGGTCTTCTACGCCTTCGAGGACGATCCCGGCATCGCCTTCGCTGACATTCACGAGGATGGCCGGTATTTGTATCCCGGCACCGGCGCGGCTGCCGAGACGGGTCGGGGCGCGGCCGCGGGCACCAAACTGAACATTCCACTGGCCCCGGGGGCCGGGGACAACGAGTTCCGCAGTGCCTGGGAGCGCGTCGAGGCTTACGTCACTGACTTCCGGCCCGAGTTCATCGTGTTTCAGTGCGGCGCCGACAGTCTGGCGGGCGACCCGATCACGCACCTTAAGCTCTCGCCGGCCGCTCATGGCTATGCTGCTGCGCGGTTATGCGCCCTGGCCGAGCGCTGGTGTGACGGCCGGCTGCTGGCGATGGGTGGTGGCGGCTACAACCGCCGCAATGTGGCGCTCGCCTGGACGGCCGTGGTGGAGGCTTTTGTTGCGGCCGGCCGAGCCGCGTAGCGGGCGCCTGTCAGTTAGAATGACGGGCTTTCCGCTGCGGAGCCCACCCATGCTCGATAGCCACACCACCCTGGCCGGATTCGATCCGGAACTTGCCCGTGCCATCAAGAGCGAGGAGCGCCGCCAGGAAGAGCATGTCGAGCTGATTGCCTCGGAAAATTACGTGAGCCGGCGGGTGCTCGAGGCGCAGGGCTCGGTGCTGACCAACAAATACGCCGAGGGCTACCCGGGCAAGCGCTACTACGGCGGCTGCCAGTACGTGGACATCGCCGAGAACCTGGCCATCGATCGGGCGAAGCAGCTCTTTTCCGCGGCCTACGCCAACGTGCAGCCCCATTCCGGTTCCCAGGCCAACGCCGCCGTCTACCTGGCGCTGCTGCAGCCGGGGGACACCGTGCTCGGCATGAGCCTCGCGCATGGCGGGCATCTCACCCACGGCTCACCGGTCAACTTCTCCGGGAAATTGTTCAGGATCGTTTCCTACGGCGTGGATGCCCAGACCGGCCTCATCAACTACGACGAGGTGGCGAGTCTCGCCCGCGAGCACAAGCCGCGCATGATCATCGCCGGGTTCTCCGCCTACTCGCGGGTCGTGGACTGGCAGAAGTTCCGCGAGATCGCCGACAGCGTTGGTGCCTACCTGTTCGTCGACATGGCCCACGTGGCCGGCCTGGTGGCTGCCGGTGAGTACCCGAACCCGGTGCCCATTGCCGACGTGACCACGACCACCACCCACAAGACGTTGCGCGGACCCCGCGGTGGCATGATCCTGGCGCGGCCCAGCAAGGACCCGGCAAAGGACGACATCCACAAGAAAATGAACTCCCTGGTATTCCCCGGCACCCAGGGCGGGCCGCTCATGCACGTGATCGCCGCCAAGGCCGTGGCCTTCCTCGAGGCGCTGCAGCCCGAGTTCAAGGTCTACCAGAAGGAAGTGAAGGCCAATGCCGCTCTCATGGCCCAGGTGCTGACGGAGCGGGGCTACAAGATCGTCTCCGGCGGGACCGAGAATCACATGTTCCTGCTTGACCTGATCGACAAGGGCATCACCGGCAAGGACGCCGATGCCGTGCTCGACGCCGCCCACATCACCGTCAACAAGAACGC
>CAYMKJ010000215.1:0-1557 GCA_964391025.1 uncultured Chromatiaceae bacterium | reverse complement strand
CGACTTGCCGTCCGCGCGCAGGGCTGCGCCCGTGAGGCCGAGGAAGCCCGGCATTCCGCCATGCACCGGCGTCGCGAACTCCTTCAGCAGTTTGCCGTCCTGGGTGAACTGGTAGAGGCGGCCGTCGCCGAAACGGTCGGTGCCCGGAAGCAGGGGCAGAGTCGTGCCCAGCGTGGTGCCGGGCCGGGTCCGCACCGTGTTGCCGACCAGGTGCTCGCCAAGATAGATGCTCCCGTCCTTCGCGAAGTTGATATTGGAGAAGGCCCGGTCCGCAAACTTGATGGCCGGCAACTGCTTGCCCTGGGGGCTGACGCGCAGCACCTTGAAGCTGTTGCTGTCGAAGGCCCACAGTGTGCCATCGGGTGCGAACGCCAGGCCGCCGATGAGGTGGGTTGTGCCCTCGGTCCAGAGGACGCCCTTCTCGTTCAGGTTGCTGTCGTACTGGATGATCCGACCATCGCCCGCATGGTCGTCGTCGGCCCGGTTAAGGACGGTCGCCCCGGCGAAAATATCGCCACGGGCAAAGGGCTTGAGGGTGGACACGTTCGGCATGGGGAGGTCTCCGTTGTGGACTTTTTCTAGCCGCCATTCTACAGGGCGGCCACGTGCCTGTTGCCCGGTCCGTGGCCAGACCTCTATCCTTTGGGCCATGGACAGCCAGATCTACAACGTCAATGTCGTGGCCCGTACGATCCTGCCACCCCCGGTGCAGGTCAAGGCCGACCACCCCCTGAGTCCCGCGCTGGAAGGCTTCATTCTCCGCAATCGCCGCGCCCTCCAGAACATCATCGACGCCCGGGATCCCCGCCTGTTCGTGGTGGTGGGGCCCTGCTCGATTCACGACGTCACGGCAGCCCTGGACTACGCCAGGCGCCTCAGGTTGCTGGCGGATGCCGTTAGCGACACCCTGGTGCTGGTCATGCGCGTGTATTTCGAGAAGCCGCGGACCACGGTGGGCTGGAAAGGACTCATCAATGACCCCGACATGGACGATTCCTTCCAGATCGAGAAGGGCATCGTTGTGGCCCGCCGTCTGCTGCTGGATCTGGCAAAGCTCGGTTTGCCGACCGCCACCGAGGCGCTGGACCCGATCATGCCCCAGTACCTGGGTGACCTGATCACCTGGAATGCGATTGGGGCGAGGACGACCGAGTCGCAGACCCATCGGGAGATGGCCAGCGGCCTCTCCACACCGGTGGGCTTCAAGAACGGCACCGACGGGTCACTGACGGTGGCGATCAACGCCTTGAAGTCCGCACGCCAGCCGCACCATTTCCTCGGCATCAACGAGGACGGCCGGACAGCCGTCATGCAGACCCGGGGCAACGCCTACGGTCACGTCGTGCTCCGTGGCGGTGCCGGGCGCCCGAACTACGATTCCGTCAGCGTGGCGCTGTGCGAGCAGGCACTGCGCAAGGCGGGGCTGCCGGAGCGCATCGTGATCGACTGCAGCCACGGCAATTCCAGCAAGGACCCGTCACTGCAGCCGCTCGTGGCCCGGGATGCCATCGAGCAGGTGGTGAATGGCAACCGCTCGATCATCGGCCTGATGCTGGA
>CAYMKJ010000214.1:0-1626 GCA_964391025.1 uncultured Chromatiaceae bacterium | reverse complement strand
CATCCGGAAGCCGTCTGCCGCCTGATACTGACCTGATACTGATATGCGCCACTCAAGATCGGCAATCCCCCTGTTCCTTACTGCCACCACGCTCCTGGTGGCCGCATCCGGCGCGCAGGCCGAAACCCTGTCGGACCAGCTGGTATCTTCCGTCAAGGCAAGCACCGTCAACCTCGGCTTTCGCTATCGCTTCGAAGCCGTGGACGAGGATTCCTTCGAGAAGGAGGCCTGGGCCAGCACATTGCGGGGAAGACTCACGGTGGAACCAAAGCCCGTCAACGGCTTCGGCGTCCTACTCGAGGTGGATGACGTTTTCCATATCGGGGCAGAGAACTACAACGACACCCGCAATGGTGTGCTTGACCGGCCGGTGGTGGCCGACCCGAAAGGCGTTGACCTGAACCAGGCCTTGCTGCGCTACACGGGTTTCGCAGGCACGGATATCGTCATCGGCCGGCAGCGCATCAATCTCAACAACCAGCGCTTCGTGGGCGGCGTTGCCTGGCGGCAGAACGAGCAGACCTTTGACTCCGCCAGCATCACTCACCGCTTCAATGACCGGTTGAGCACCTCCTATACCTACATCTCACGGGTCAAGCGCATCTTTGGGCCGGATACCGGCACCCCGCCGGAGGCTCTGGACAGCGACACCAACCTGTTCGACGCGAGCTACGCCTTCGGCCCGGCGTTGACACTGGCCGCCTACGGCTACCTGATGGACTTCGACAACGCCGCCAGCCTTTCCAACGAGACCTTCGGCCTGCGGGCCACGGGCGGCGCCGAAATAACCACGGGCTGGAAGGGCGCCTATGCCCTCGAGTACGCCCACCAGAGCGACTACGGCGACAACCTGGTCAGCTATGACGCCGGCTACTACCTCCTCGAGGCCGGGATCAGTGCGGACCGGATCGGCTTCAAGCTGGGCTACGAGGTGCTGGAGGGCAATACAGACCCGATCAATAACAAGGCATTTCGCACACCGCTTGCCACCCTCCACGCTTTCCAGGGCTGGGCTGACAAGTTCCTGACCACGCCCAATCGGGGTGTCGAGGACCTGTATTTCGCGGTCACGGGCAAGGCCCTCGGCGCCGACCTGCTGCTACGGGCGCACGATTTTCAGGCCGAAACCGGCAGCAGTGACGGTCACTGGGGCACCGAAGTCGACTTCTCCGCCACCTGGCCTATCGCCAAGCAGTACACCGTGGGGCTGAAGGGCGCCACCTACAACGCCGACGATTTCTCGACCGACACCAGCAAGTACTGGGTGGTGCTCACCGCTGCGTTCTGAGACACCTTTCGGGCGGCCCACGGTTGGAGGCACCATGGCTGGGTCAACCGTTTGGGGAGAACAGCATGTCCGACGGATATGTCGCTGCCAGCTATGGCGCGGCGTCGATCGGTTTCGGCGAGCGGCCTGCGGTGATCGTCGTGGACCTGCAGGCGGGCTTCACGCGGCCGGAGTTCCAGATGGGCCAGTCACGCCATGTGCACAGGGCCGTGGAGAACACCGCCGTCCTGCTGCGGGAAGCGAGAAGTCGTGGCATTCCGGTGGCCACCTGCAATGTGGCCTGGGGCAGCACGCGGGACATGGGCTACTGGAAGATTGGCGCCCTGTACTCTGGCTGG
>CAYMKJ010000213.1:0-19529 GCA_964391025.1 uncultured Chromatiaceae bacterium | reverse complement strand
TCGAGATGGTGATGCCCGGAGACAACATCAAGATGGTGGTGACGCTGATCAACCCGATCGCCATGGAAGAGGGTCTGCGCTTCGCCATCCGCGAGGGCGGCAAGACGGTCGGCGCCGGCGTCGTGGCGAAGATCGTCAAGTGAAGTTTGGCATTAAGAATTATCAAGTAACTGAAGGACTTAGAGATGGCCAAGAGTCAGAATATCCGGATCCGCCTGAAGGCCTTCGATCATCGCCTGATCGATAAGTCGGCCAAGGAAATCGTGGAAACCGCCAAGCGCACGGGCGCCCAGGTTCGGGGGCCCGTTCCCCTGCCCAGCAAGACGGAGCGCTTCACGGTGTTGGCCTCCCCCCACGTGGACAAGGACGCCCGGGATCAGTACGAGATCCGCACCCATAAGCGCCTGATGGATATCGTGGAGCCGACCGAAAAGACGGTGGACGCCCTGATGAAGCTCGAGCTGCCGGCTGGAGTGGACGTCCAGATCAAGCTCAAATAGCCGAAATTGAACTCAGCTGACAGACTGTTATACTATCCGGCTCCGCGTAGTGTCCGGCAGCTCTCCTGCAGTGCATTACGCGCAGATCACAAACTAAATTGAACCCGCCGTAGGGCCTGCCGAGCGACTGAGTACCTCTGGCAGCTGCACGGCCCTTCGAAAAGAAGAGGGTTTTGGGGTCTCCGACGGAAACAGGCTTCCCCGGTTGTCTGGGGCCAGCTGCGTCCGCGCAGGATTCATAGGCAGCAGCAGGTGCGCCAACCTCTGGTTGGCGTGGCTTGCGGCAAGCAGGATACCGACCAGGAAGCAGGCATGGCTATCGGTCTTGTAGGACGAAAGCGTGGCATGACGCGGGTCTTCACCGACGATGGTGCGTCCGTGCCTGTGACGGTCATTGAGGCGTTCCCCAATCGGGTTACCCGTGTGAAGAGCGCCGAGTCGGACGGCTAC
Organism: uncultured Chromatiaceae bacterium; assembly: GCA_964391025.1. Classification (GTDB taxonomy): domain Bacteria; phylum Pseudomonadota; class Gammaproteobacteria; order Steroidobacterales; genus SHZI01. The sequence continues at coordinate 18,579 of CAYMKJ010000213.1, read as the reverse complement.
GCCGCCGTTCAGGTCACCACCGGCAGCGTGAAACTGAGCCGCATCAGCAAGGTGCTGGCCGGCCAATATTCGAAGGTGGGCGCGGAGCCTGGCGAGGGCCTGTGGGAGTTCCGGGTCAGCGCCGAAGAGGCGGGCGCCCATCCGGCCGGCTCGGAGATCACCGTGGAAGCCTTCACGCCTGGTCAGTTAGTGGATGTGCGTGGCACGACGATCGGCAAGGGCTATGCGGGCACCATCAAGCGCCACAATTTCCAGAGCCAGGACGCCACCCACGGCAACTCAGTGTCCCACCGCGCCCCTGGCTCCATCGGCCAGCGTCAGACCCCGGGTCGGGTGTTCAAGGGCAAGCGCATGTCGGGCCACATGGGCAACATTGCACGAAGCACGCTGAACCTCGCCATCGTGCGGGTCGACAAGGACCGCAATCTGCTTCTGATTCAGGGCGCCGTGCCGGGCCACGCGGGCTCCCACGTCGTAATCAGGCCTGCGGCGAAGGTTCGCAGAAAGAGGAAGGGCTGAGGCTCCCATGAAGCTTGCAATCCAGGGGGGCGGCAGCCTCGAGGTGTCCGATGACGCGTTCGGCGCCAAGTTTAACGAGGCCCTGATTCACCAGGTCGTTACCGCCTACATGGCGGGTGGTCGGGCCGGTACCAAGGCGCAGAAGACCCGTGCCGAGGTGCGTGGTGGTGGCAGAAAGCCGTTCAAGCAGAAGGGCACCGGTCGGGCCCGTGCCGGCACGATTCGTGGTCCGATCTGGGTCGGCGGCGGGCGTGCGTTCGCGGCCAAGCCGAGGGACTACACGCAGAAAGTCAATCGCAAGATGTACCAGGCTGCGATGCGTTCCGTGTTCTCCGAACTTGTCCGTCAGGACCGGCTGGTCGTCGTCGACGCTATCCAGATGGTCAAGCCGAAAACCAAAGACCTCGTCAAATACCTGCAGGGATTCAACCTTGATCGGGTACTCATCCTGGTTGACAACGGGCTTGTGGTCGAGGAGCCAAACAACCTGCGCCTTTCCGCCCGGAACTTGCCGTCTGTGGAGGTTCTCGAGGTGCGGGAGCTGAATCCCGTGTCGCTGGTGCGTTTTGATAAAGTCCTGGCCACGTCGGCGGCCGTCAAGGCCGTGGCGGAGCGTCTGTCATGAATGCCAAAGCAACCTCTTCCAAGTCCGGAGGAGCAAAGGCCATAGCCGGCAAATCTGCAGCCGGCAAATCGGTGGCTGCCCGTCTGAGCACTGAGAAGCTGATGTCGGTGCTCATCGGTCCGCATCTGTCCGAGAAGAGCAGTGGACTTGCGGAACGACTGAAGCAGTTTGTTTTCAAGGTACGTCGCGACGCCGATAAGTCCGATATCAAGCGGGCTGTCGAGTTGATGTTCGACGTCAACGTCACCGCCGTACAGGTCGTCAACTGCATGGGTAAGGCGAAGCGCTTTGGCCGTAGTCCCGGCCGCCGCCAGGACTGGAAGAAAGCCTATGTGACCCTGGCCGAGGGCCAGGACATTGAATTCCTCGGCGCCCAATAGACCGCGGTCTAGAGATCAGACATGGCACTCCAGCAAACTAAACCGACTTCACCGGGCCGGCGCTTTGTCGTCAAGGTGACGACGCCGAACCTGCACAAGGGCGAGCCGCACGCACCGCTTGTAACCCGACTTTCTCGCAGTACTGGGCGCAATAATCTCGGCCGGGTCACGACCCGTCACAAGGGCGGTGGCCACAAGCGCCTCTATCGCATCATTGATTTCCGTCGTGACAAAGACAGCATCGCAGCCAAGGTTGAGCGTATTGAGTACGACCCAAACCGCAGTGCCCACCTCGCCCTGCTGCTATATGCCGATGGCGAACGTCGCTATGTCATTGCGCCAAAAGGCCTCGTGGCAGGTGACTCGGTAATCTCCGGCCGCGATGCCCCCATCAAGCTGGGCAACGCCCTGCCCCTGCGGAACATTCCGGTCGGCACGCTGGTGCACGCCGTCGAGTTGAAGCCCGGGAAGGGCGCCCAGATTGCGCGGGCGGCCGGGTGCAGTGTGCAGATCGTTGCCCGTGACGGCATCTACGCCACGGTGCGCCTGCGCTCGGGCGAAATGCGTCGGGTACATGTGGAGTGTCGCGCGACCGTGGGTGAGGTGGGTCGCGAGGAGCACAACCTCCGCAAGTTCGGCAAGGCTGGCGCGAAGCGGTGGCGGGGAATCCGCCCGACGGTCCGCGGCGTCGCCATGAACCCCGTTGATCATCCCCACGGTGGTGGCGAGGGCAAGACTTCCGGCGGTCGTCATCCCGTGACGCCATGGGGCATTAAGACCAAGGGCTACAAGACGCGCCGCAACAAGCGGACGGCCAGCATGATCGTGCGCCGGCGCGACAAGAAGTAACGGAATCTAAGGAATCCCAATCGTGGCGCGTTCAATCAAGAAGGGACCATTCGTCGACCTGCACCTGGCCAATAAGGTCCGGGCGGCGGTGGGCACCAATAGTCGCCGGCCCATCAAGACCTGGTCGCGGCGTTCGATGATCATTCCGGAGATGGTTGGCCTCACCATCGCGATACATAACGGTCGGGATCACATTCCGGTACTGATCACCGAGAACATGGTTGGCCACAAACTCGGAGAATTCGCAGTCACCCGGACGTTCAAGGGGCATTCGGGCGACAAGAAAACCAAGGCCGCCGCGGCGCCGGCACCGTAAGGATCTGACGATGCAAGTATCCGCAACATTGAAGTACGCGCGAATCTCGGCTCAGAAATGCCGACTCGTCGCAGATGCTATTCGCGGCAAGTCCGTCGCGAACGCCAAACAGATTCTCGACCTGATGCCGAAGAAGGGCGCCGGGCTGCTCAAGAAAGTCCTTGATTCGGCCATCGCTAACGCGGAGCACAACAACGCAGCCGACATTGACGAGCTCAAGGTGGCTACCGTCTTTGTCAACGAGGCGCCGCGAATGCGCCGGTTCAAGGCATCGGCCAAGGGCCGTGCGTCACCACGGCAGAAGCGCAGCAGTCATATCACCATTCAGGTCGCGGACGAGTAACCATGGGTCAGAAGGTCAATCCGATAGGCATTCGGCTCGGTATCACCCGGGACTGGACGTCCAAGTGGTACGCCGATTCCCGGACGTTCCCGAAGTACGTCGAGTCGGACTTCCGCATTCGTGAGTTTCTCATGAAGAAACTCAAGGAAGCGTCGGTCGGCAGGATCCATATCGAACGTCCGGCGCGCAAAGTGCACGTCACTATTCACACGGCGCGGCCTGGCGTCGTTATCGGCAAGAAGGGTGAAGACATCGAGAGCCTGCGCGTGCAGGTGGCCAAGCTGGCAAAGATGGGCCTGAATGACGTCCGGATCAACATTGCCGAGATCCGCAAGCCCGAACTGGATGCGCGGCTCGTGGCTGAGGGCATTGCCCAGCAGCTTGAGAGGCGCGTGATGTTTCGCCGGGCGATGAAGCGGGCGGTTACGAACACAATGCGTCTTGGCGCACAGGGCATCAAGGTTATGGTAGCCGGGCGCCTGAATGGCGGCGAGATTGCCCGCAGCGAGTGGTATCGGGAAGGCCGCGTGCCGCTGCACACCTTTCGCGCAGATATGGACTATGCCCTTGCCGAGGCCATGACCACCTACGGGGTCATCGGCGTGAAGGTCTGGATCTTCCGGGGTGAGGTATTCGACCAGCAGGAGGCGCCGGCGGAAGAAGCTGCAGCGCCCGCTGCCCGGTAAGGAATCGCGCCCATGATGCAACCCAAGCGAACCAAGTTCCGCAAACAGTTCAAAGGCCGTAACCGCGGCCTAGCCCAGCGGGGTAATACGGTAGCCTTCGGCGAGTACGGACTGAAGGCAGTGGCCCGCTGCCGGCTGACGGCCCGCCAGATTGAAGCGGCTCGGCGGGCTATGACGCGCTACGTGAAGCGTGGCGGCAAGGTCTGGATCCGCATCTTTCCGGACAAGCCCGTGACCGCCAAGCCTCTCGAAGTCCGGCAGGGCAGCGGCAAGGGCAACGTCGAGTTCTATGTGGCTCTTGTTCAGCCAGGTACTGTCCTCTACGAGATGGAGGGCGTCACCGAAGAGATCGCCCGCGAAGCGTTCCGGCTGGCAGCTTCGAAGCTGCCAGTCGCCACGACGTTCGTGAGCCGCCAAGTCATCTAACTCAGGTAACGGGCCGATGAAAATTAACGACCTGCGCAAGAAGACCGAGGGCGAACTGACCGAGGAGCTTCTCGGTCTCCGCAAGGAGCAGTTCAACCTCCGGATGCAGCGGGCGACCGGCCAGCTGAGTCGTCCAGACCAGTTCGACAAGGCTCGCAAGAGCATCGCACGGATAAAAACCCTGCTGGGTGAGCAGTCCCGGCAGAAGAAGGCGGGTGGCACGGTATGAGTACTCCAAATAGCAGTCCGGCAGGTAATAACCTGAAGCAGGACGCCACTCCAGGCGCCACCCAGATCAAGTCGCTGACGGGTACCGTCGTCAGCAGCAAGATGCAGAAGACCATTGCGGTGGTCGTCGAGCGGCTCGTGAAGCATCCCCAGTACGGGAAATACGTGCGGCGCACTACCAAGCTTCTCGCCCACGACGAAAGCAACGTGTCCCGGGAGGGCGATCTGGTGTCGATTGCCGAGTGCCGGCCATACTCGAAGCGCAAGGCCTGGCGGCTCGTAGAGGTTCTTCGTCGGGCAGAGGCGTCGAGCAAGGCGTAGTGGCGGGCCCCTGACGGGACCGCGCTCACCAGGCCTCAGCAACGCTGGCATTACCGGGAAACGATCATGATTCAGATGCAGACGTACCTTGCGGCCGCCGACAACAGCGGCGCCAAGCAGATGATGTGCATCAAGGTGCTGGGTGGCACCCGGCGGCGCTATGCGTACATTGGTGATGTCATCAAGGTCAGCATCAAGGACGCGATTCCGCGGGGGAAAGTCAAGAAGGGCGAGGTTTACAACGCTGTCGTCGTACGTACCCGCAAGGGCGTCCGCCGTCCCGACGGCTCGGTGATTCGTTTCGACGGTAATGCTGCCGTGCTCCTCAACAACAAGCTGGAGCCCATCGGCACGCGCATCTTCGGGCCCGTGACCCGCGAGCTGCGTAATGAAAAGTTCATGAAAATAATTTCCCTGGCGCCCGAAGTGCTGTGAGTAGATAGAGATGAAGCGCATCAGAAAGAGTGACCAGGTCATCGTCATTGCGGGTCGCGACAAGGGCCGTAAGGGCACAGTTAACCGCATCGATGGCGAGCGCGTGTGGGTTGAAAACGTGAATGTTGTCAAGCGGCATCAGAAGCCGAATCCGGCCAAGGGTCTCCAGGGGGGCATCGTCGAGAAGGAGATGTCGCTGCATGTGTCAAACGTCGCGCTGCTGAATACAGTCACCGACAAGGCTGGCCGAATTGGCTATCGGACGCTCGAGGATGGCCGCAAGGTCCGCTATTTCAAGTCGAACAATGAGGTCGTGGACACCTGAGGCATTCCGGGGTCCCCGTCCCGGGTGGTGAAGGAATCGCGAAAAAGCTATGGCAAGGTTGCAGGAATACTACGCGAGCACTGTCGTTCCGAAGCTCAAGCAGCAGCTTGGCATCGATAACGTCATGGCGTTGCCGCGCATTACCAAAATCACACTCAATATGGGTGTGGGCGAGACGATCACGGACAAGAAGGTCATCGAAAAGGCGGTGCAGGACATGACCCGCATCGCCGGCCAGAAGCCGCAGATCACACTTGCCAGGAAGTCCATCGCTACCTTCAAGGTGCGCGAGGGTTATCCGGTGGGCTGCAAGGTCACACTCCGCCGGCAGCGCATGTGGGAGTTCCTCGACCGCCTGATCAGCGTGGCGGTGCCGCGCATCCGCGACTTCCGCGGTCTCAATGGCCGTTCCTTCGATGGGCGCGGTAACTACAGCATGGGCATCCAGGAGCAGATCATTTTCCCGGAGATCGATTACGACCAGATCGACATGATCCGGGGCATGGACATCACGATCACGACGACCGCCGGAACCGACGCCCGGGGCCGCGCGTTGCTTGACGCTTTCAACTTTCCTTTCCGCAAGTAAGTCCACCAGTCAGACTGACAAGGCACGTTATGGCCAAGAAATCCATGGTTCTCCGCGATGTGAAGCGCGCCAAGATGGTGCAGCAGTACGCCAAGAAGCGTCAGGCGCTCAAGGCGATTATCGGCAACCCGAAGGCGCGACCGGACGACAAGCAGGCCGCCATGGACAAGCTGCAGTCGCTGCCCCGTGATTCGAGCCCGAGCCGCATGCGCAGCCGCTGTGCCATTACCGGGCGTTCCCGCGGGTACTACCAGAAGTTTGGCCTGTCGAGGGTCAAGCTGCGGGAACTCACCCTAGCGGGCCACATTCCCGGATTGAGCAAGGCGAGCTGGTAGTTGAGTAGCCAGTCGCTCAGCTACCAAGTTGAGCGCTCACTAAGCCAGATCGTAAGAATTAACCAGACACCGTTACCAGACTGAGTAAACGCACATGAGTCTTTCGGACCCGATTGCTGACATGCTGACCCGGATCAGGAACGCCCAAAGGGTTTCGCTGCCCAGCGTAACCATGCCATCGTCCACGCAGAAGGAAGGCATAGCCAAGGTCCTGCGGGATGAAGGCTATATCGTTGGGTTCCAGGCGACGGACGCTGGCAGCAACAAGCGCGAATTGGTCATCGAACTCAAGTATTTCGATGGGCGTCCGGTCATCGATGAGATCCGGCGGGTCAGTAAGTCCGGTCTGCGGATCTACCGGGGCAAGGATTCGCTGCCGAAGATTCAGGGTGGACTTGGTATTGCCATTGTGTCGACGCCGGCGGGCGTGATGAGCGATCGTGACGCCCGGGCCGGCGGGCACGGCGGCGAAGTGCTCTGCATAGTTTCTTAGGATCCAGAGAATGTCCAGAGTTGCAAAAATGCCTGTGCCGTTGCCGAAAGGGGTCGAAGTGACCCAGGCCGACCGCACCGTCCGGGTCAAGGGCCCGAAGGGTGAGCTCAAGCATGTGCTGAACCAGCAGGTCGAGATCACTGTGGCTGATGGTGAGGCCAGGATCTCCAGTCGCACCGAGGCTCAGGGCGCTCGTGCCGTCGCTGGTACGACCCGGGCGTTGCTCAGCAACATGGTTAACGGTGTCTCCAAGGGATTCGAGCGCAAGCTGGAGCTGGTCGGCGTCGGCTATCGCGCCCAGGCGCAGGGCAAGACGCTGAACCTGACCCTGGGGTTTTCACATCCGGTGGCGTTTCCGGTTCCTGAAGGCATCACCATTGATACGCCCAGCCAGACCGAAATCGTCATCAAGGGGGCCGACAAGCACAAGGTCGGTCAGGTTGCTGCCGATATACGCCGTTACCGGCCGCCGGAGCCCTACAAGGGCAAGGGCGTGCGGTACGCGGGTGAGAAGGTCGTACTGAAGGAGGCGAAGAAGAAGTAAGCGAGTGCGCCGGGTTCAGCTTACTGGCTGAATACCAGGCAATCGTGACTTCGTGTCGCTATGAACAAGAAAGACAGCAGACAGCGGCGGGCGCGGCGCTCACGCGCCAAGATCCGCGAGTTGGGCGTGGCGCGGCTGACGGTTCACCGTACCCCGAGCCACATCTATGCCCAGGTCATCGGCCCCGACGGCGGGACGGTGATGGCGGTTGCTTCCACGTTGCAGAAGGAAGTACGGGACGCCCTGGATAATACGGGCAACATCGCGGCCGCCGCTGTGGTGGGCCGGACGATTGCAGAGAAGGCGAAGGCGGCCGGTGTCACGCGGGTAGCGTTTGACCGGTCCGGGTTTCAGTACCATGGGCGAGTCAAGGCATTGGCCGAGGCAGCCCGCGAAAACGGCTTGGAGTTCTGACAGTGGCGCGCAAACAGGCAGGTATGGCTCCGGAACGTTCAGGCGAGGGCGATGACTATCTCGAGAAGCTCGTCGCCGTCAATCGCGTGGCGAAGGTCGTCAAAGGCGGCCGGCAGTTCGGCTTTACGGCGCTCACGGTCGTCGGTGACGGGAAGGGCAAGGTCGGATTCGGGTACGGCAAGGCCCGGGAAGTGCCCGCTGCTATCCAGAAGGCCATGCAGGCGGCCCGCAGGAATCTGCAACCGATTCCCTTGCACAAGGACACGCTGCACTACGCCCAGTCGGGCAGCCATGGCGCCACTCGTGTCTATATGCAGCCAGCGTCGGACGGTACCGGCATTATCGCCGGCGGTGCGATGCGGGCCGTGTTCGAATGCGCTGGCGTGCGCAACGTGCTGGCTAAGAGCTACGGTTCGCGCAATCCAATCAACGTGGTTCGGGCCACGATGAATGCCTTGCAGGACATGCGCTCGCCCGATGCCATCGCCGCAAAGCGGGGCAAGGCACTCGCGGATCTGGTGGGGTAAAGCTATGCCATCGTCCAAATCAGCAGCGTCCAAGCCAACAATGTCTAAACAAGTAAAGCTCACCCTGGTCAAGAGCAAGTTTGGCCGGCTGAAGAACCACCGGGCCTGCGTGTCGGGCCTGGGTCTGCGCCGTATGCACCAGTCAGTGGTCGTCGCCGACACGCCGGAAAATCGGGGCATGATCAATCGCATTGCGTACCTGCTGCTCGTTGAGCAGGTCTGAGGTCTGGTTTTATGAAACTCAATACGCTTAAGCCCGGCTCTCGCACGACGCGCAAGCGCGTCGGGCGTGGTAGCTCGGCCGGTCAGGGCAAGACCTGTGGTCGTGGGCACAAGGGTCAATCGGCCCGTGCCGGTGGCTACCACAAGGTGGGCTTCGAGGGCGGTCAGATGCCGATCCAGCGGCGCCTGCCGAAGATTGGCTTCGTCTCGCACCTGCGGGCGGCTACTGCCGAGGTTCGTCTGCACGAACTCACGTTGGTCAAGGGTGACTTGATTGACCTGGACGGCCTGAAGGCCGCCAAGATTGTCGGCAAGGACGTGGAAACGGCCAAGGTTATTGCTTCCGGCAAGATCGAGAAGGCCGTGAAGCTCAAGGGCATCAAGGTCACCCCGGGCGCACGCAAGGCCATCGAAGCGGCCGGCGGCAGCATCGAAGACTAGCGCAAGCAAGCCATCAAGCAAGCCATCAAGCAAGTAAGGGCGACAGGTACCGTGGCAAAAGGCGACATGACAAATCCGGCGAAGGCACTTGGCGAGGCAACGCGCTTCGCTGATCTTCGTCAGCGCCTGTTTTTCCTGATTGGCGCCCTGATCGTCTACAGAGTGGGTACCTTCATTCCTGTTCCGGGCATCGATCCGGCAGCGCTGGACCAATTCTTCAAGGAGCAGTCCGGCACTATCCTGGCCATGTTCAATATGTTCTCCGGGGGTGCACTGAGTCGGCTCAGCATTTTTGCCCTCGGCGTGATGCCCTATATATCTGCATCCATCATTGTGCAGATGGCGGGCATCGTGATTCCGCAACTGAATCAGCTGCGCAAGGAAGGCGAGTCCGGGCGCCGCAAGTTGACCCAGTACACGCGCTACGGGACCGTGGGCCTTGCGCTGGTGCAGTCGCTCGGCGCCTCCTATGCCCTGCAGAACCAAGGTCTGGCCGTTAACCCCGGCTTCAGCTTCCTGTTCACGGCGGTCATCACGTTGATCACCGGCACGATTTTCCTCATGTGGCTCGGCGAGCAGATCACTGAGCGTGGCATCGGCAACGGCATTTCGATGATCATCCTCTCCAGCATCATTTCTGGCCTGCCAGCCGCCATCGGCGGCACCCTGGAGTTGGTCAACTCGGGTGAAATGAACCCGGCGATCGCCCTGATCCTCATCCTGCTGATCGTGGGGGTGACCGCCTTCGTGGTTTTCATGGAGCGGGGCCAGCGGCGGATCACGGTGAATTACGCCCGCCGACAGCAGGGCCGCCGCGTCTATGCGGGGCAGGTCAGCCACCTGCCATTCAAGATCAACATGGCGGGGGTGATTCCGCCGATCTTTGCGTCCAGCATCATTCTGTTCCCGGCCACCATCGCCAGCTGGTTCGGCACCAACGAGGGTTTCAGTTGGTTGCAGGACATATCCGCTCAGCTGTCACCCGGCCAGCCGATCTACATTTTGCTTTACGCCAGCTTGATCATGTTCTTCTGTTTCTTCTATACGTCGCTCGTGTTCAATTCCCGTGAGACGTCGGACAATCTCAAGAAGAGCGGGGCATTCATCCCCGGTATTCGCCCCGGTCAGCAGACGGCTAACTACATCGATAAGGTACTCACGCGGTTGACGTTCTGGGGCGGCATCTACGTGACGGCGGTCTGCCTGCTGCCGGAATTCATGATTCTCTACTGGCGCGTACCGTTCTATTTTGGCGGCACGTCGCTGCTCATCATCGTGGTAGTGACCATGGATTTCATGGCCCAGTTACAGGCACACATGATGTCTCATCAATACGACAGCCTCCTGAAGAAGGCCAACTTCGGCGGCTATGGAAGGGCGGGTCAGCTCCGCTAGGCGCTGACGACGGGAGTCGGTTATGAAGGTTCGGGCATCAGTCAAGAAGATCTGCAGGAATTGCAAAGTCGTTCGTCGCAAGCGTGTGGTGCGGGTGATCTGTAGTGATCCCCGGCACAAGCAAAGGCAGGGTTAGTCATGGCACGTATCGCTGGTATCAATATTCCGCCGAATAAGCATCTCGGCATCGCGTTGACTCACATTTTTGGTGTGGGCCGCAATCGGGCACTACGTGTGTGCGAGGCGGCCGGCATTGCGCCGAACGTCAAGGTCAAGGACCTGAGCGAGCCCGAAGTGGAACGTATCCGCGCCGAGATTGCCCGATTCCCGGTAGAGGGTGATCTGCGACGCGAGGTTTCCATGAGCATCAAGCGGCTGATGGACCTCGGTTGCTACAGGGGCATCCGCCACCGCAAGGGACTTCCCATGCGCGGCCAGCGCACCCGGACCAACGCACGCACCAGGAAGGGCCCGCGGCGGGCCATCCGCCGGTAACAGGCAAGAGAGAATATAGATGGCACAGGATCCAGCATCACCCGACGTCCCCGCAGCCCCGGCAGCCGACGGCGCACCTGCCACTCCCGCCACCCCCAAGGTGCGGAAGAGTTCGAAGCGTCATGTCGTTGACGGCATCGCCCATGTCCATTCCACGTTCAACAACACGATCGTGACAATCACGGATCGTCAGGGCAACACGCTGAGTTGGGCGACTGCCGGCAGCTGTGGTTTCAAGGGCTCGCGTAAGAGCACACCGTTTGCCGCCCAGGTGGCAGCGGAGCGGGCAGGCCAGGCCGCCCTCGAGTACGGCATGAAGGCCCTCGAGGTCTTTGTCAGTGGACCAGGACCGGGGCGTGAGTCCGCTGTCCGTTCGCTGAATTCTGCGGGCTTCCGCATCAGTAACATTGAAGACATCACCCCGATCCCCCACAACGGGTGTCGCCCGCCAAAGAAGCGTCGCGTTTAAGGACGATCCAGTATGGCTAGATATCGCGGACCAACTTGCAAGCTCGCCCGACGGGAAGGGACTGACCTCTTCCTGAAGAGCGGCATCAAGCCACTCGAAACCAAGTGCAAGCTGGAGACCCCGCCGGGGACCCAGCAGGGCGCCCGTAAAGCCCGAGTCTCTGACTACGGACTACAGCTGCGAGAAAAGCAGAAGCTCCGCCGCATGTACGGTGTCCTTGAGCGCCAGTTTCGCAACACTTACCACAAGGCCGCGCGGATGAAGGGCTCGACGGGTGAGAACCTGCTGAAGCTGCTCGAGGGTCGCCTCGACAACGTGGTCTACCGGATGGGCTTTGGCGCCACGCGCGCGGAAGCCCGTCAGCTCGTGAGCCACTGTGCCATCAAAGTAAACGGCGAGCTGGTGAATATTCCGTCCTATCAGGTTGCCGCTGGTGACAAGATAGAGATCAGCGAGAAGGCCAAGGCTCAGCCGCGCATCAAGAATGCGGTGTCCATGGCGAGCCAGGTCGGTTTTCCCGAGTGGGTCGAGGTGGACGATCAGGCTCTGGTGGGCACGTTGAAGAACCTGCCCGCCCGGGATGACATCCTGCCCGACGTGAATGAGAACCTCGTCGTCGAGCTCTATTCGAAGTAATTGCCACAGTACTTTTAACGTGATTCAGGTCCAGGTAATTTAGGAGGCCTGTCAGATATGCAGTCATCGATCAGCGAATTTTTGAAGCCACGCAGCGTCCGGGTTCAGGCGGAAACCGGCAATCGCGCGCGTATTGTCATCGAGCCTCTGGAGCGGGGCTTTGGCCACACGTTGGGCAACGCACTGCGCCGTGTGCTCCTTTCGAGCATGCCGGGTGCTGCCATCGTGGAGGTCGAGATCGAGGGCGTACTCCACGAGTACACCAGTATCGAGGGTGTTCAGGAAGACGTCGTCGAGATCCTGCTGAACCTCAAGGGTGTGGCGATCCGCATGCACTCGCGGGACCGCGTGGAGCTCACCCTGCACCGCAAGGGTCCGGGCCCTGTAACAGCTGGCGACATCGTCACTGATCATGACGTCGAAGTCGTTAACCCAAAGCAGGTCATCGCCAATCTCACCAGCAAAGGTGAGCTCAAGATGATGCTGACGATCGAGCGGGGCCGTGGCTATCGCGCTGCCATCGCCCAGCAGGATCCCGAGGAGCAGAGCACCGGCATCGGCCGGCTGCGACTCGACGCGTCGTTCAGTCCGGTCCGGAAGGTCACCTACACGGTGGAGTCGGCTCGCGTTGAAAAGCGGACGGACCTGGACAAGCTGGTGCTCGATGTCGAGACCAACGGCACAATCGATCCGGAAGAAGCGATCCGTCGCGCTGGCACGATCCTCAAGGACCAGCTCGATGTGTTCCTCGAGCTGCGGGGCCAGGACGAGGCCGCGTCCACGGCTGCTGAGTCCCAGATCGAGCCCATCCTGCTGCGCCCCGTGGACGAACTCGAGCTCACGGTGCGTTCGGCCAACTGTCTCAAGGCCGAGAACATCAACTACATCGGCGATCTCGTGCAGCGTACGGAAGTCGAACTGCTCCGCACCCCCAACCTTGGCAAGAAATCCCTCACCGAGATCAAGGAAGTGCTGGAGAGCCATGGCCTTTCCCTCGGTATGCGCATCGAGAACTGGCCGCCGCCGGGTCTGGCCAAGCACGACGACATGGCCGCCTGAAACAGACTGCCTGAAATAGACGGATTGGGAATTACCCGCGATGATGCACCGTAAGGCCGGCCGAGCCCTCGGCAGGAAGAGCAGCCACCGGACCGCCATGTACCGCAATATGGCGGCGTCGCTGATTCGCGAGGAGACGATTCGCACGACGGTCCCCAAGGCCAAGGAATTGCGCCGGGTCGTGGAGCCCTTGATCACGCTCGCCAAGGAAGACGGCGTGGCCCGGCGACGCCTGGCCTTCTCGCGCCTGCGGGATCGGCCTGCTGTCGGTAAACTTTTTAACGACCTGGGGCCCCGCTTCAAGGCGCGGCCGGGTGGTTACCTGCGGATCCTGAAAATGGGTTACCGGGCTGGTGACGCGGCGCCGATGGCCCTGGTCATGCTGACCGACAAGGCGGGTCCGGGTGCCGAAGCGGCTGTCCCCGCAGCGAAGAAGACCAGCAAGAAGCTTGCTCCGAAGGCAGCGGCCAGCAAGAATCCACGTGCGAAGAAGGCGGCGACGGGCTAGCTGTGCCCGAATCTGGACTCATCCGCTCGCTGGATAGCCGTTGGTGGGATATTGACAGTGCAAGGGGCCAGCGATCAGTCTAGCCACCAAGCAGGCGTAAGTCATGCAATCAACCGGTTGAGGGGAAGCCAATGAAGAAGGTCTTAGCGGTAGCGGCGCTGTTGGGTGTGGCCACAGTCGCTGATGCGGCGCCCGTTGCAGCGACGTTGGTCAGCGTAGCCACCTATAGCCCCAACGGTGCCTCCGTATTCAACCGCACGCTGGACACCTCCACCTGGACCTTCGATGCGGCGACCGGCACCGCCGCCCAGACCGGCGGCACCTACTCGGGCCTGGTCAAGGTCGGCGCCACTCCCCTGTATCGGACCACCATGACCGGCGCGACGCTGAGCAGCGGGCCGGCGGTCGCAGCGACCTGGGCCTGCCTCGAGGGCGGCTTTGGCAGTATTGTTGGCGCGTCGATTTGCGGCAACTATAACTTCGGCCCCAACTTGGAGAACGAGAGCACCTACACGCCGACCGTTGTCGGTGCCACGGTGACCCAGGGCGGGGATGACGGGATCATCGGGCCGCCCCAGACGCTGGCAAATTCCTTCAGTGCCATGACGGTGTTTGCCCTGGCGGGTGCCCCGGTGGGTTTCCAGCGGTATTGCCTCTCCAATACCAATGCAACTGATCTGGCCGAGAGATGTGCTACCCCCGCTTCAGTCCCGCCCACGTCCGGCTATGACTTCGTCTTCGAGGCGCCGCAGCCGGCTGAAGCCGTGGACGACGGCCCGATCGCCGTGACCGAGGGCGTCGCAACGGTCATCCCGGTGGGCGCTAATGACACGGGCTTCACCGACCCGTCCACCGTTGACATCGTGGTCGGGGGCGAGCCACAGAAGGGCACGATTACCAGTGTCAGCCCCCCGGGCCCGCCCGCCGGCATGACCGTCACCTACACGGCCAGCATCGGCCAGTTGGGTGCCGACAGCTTCGTCTACCGGTTGACGGACACCGCCCCCTTCACCGATACGGCCACGGTGACTATCAACATCTGTGCGGCGGGGGCCGACACCACGCCCACGCCCTTCAGCTTCACCGCACCAGATTCCGACTCCGTGCCGCTGAACACGGTGATCACCTCTACCCCGGTCATCATTGCTGGCATCGACGCACTGGCGCCGATCTCGGTGGCTGGCGGGGAGTACGCCATCGGCGCCGGGGCCTTCACGGCCGTGGCCGGGCAGGTTTGCGCCGGCCAGACCGTGACCGTCCGTCAGACCAGTGCCGCCACGCCCGGCGCAGCGACCACTGCCACCGTGACGATCGGCGGGGTTGCCGGCACCTTCGAGGTGACGACGGTCACCACGGACACCACCCCCGACCCCTTCACCTTCACACCCCAGACCGGCGTGGCGTTGACTACGCAGATCACCTCCAACGCCATCACGGTTGCTGGCATCGACGCACCGGCAGCGATTTCGGTGTCGGCTGGCGGTCAGTACAACATCGATGGCGGTACCTTCACGACAACGGCCGGGACGGTCAGCGTCGGCCAGAGGGTCACCGTCCGTCAAACCAGTTCCGCCACGCCCCTCACGGCGACCACTGCCACGGTGACTATCGGCGGGGTTGCCGGGGACTTCATCGTGACGACGGGGGAGGCTGTTGAGGAGCCGCTCGTGCTCCCCGGCGGCAGCGGCGCGCTGGATCCCTGGAGCCTGGCGTTCCTGGGCGGCCTGCCGCTCTTGCGCCGGCGCCGCAGGCAGCCCTGAAGCCGGCGGCGACGGGCTAGTTATCCGGCCCCGCCGCCTCGCCGGGGCCAGGCCCGACACGATTGGGCGGGATGGTGTTGGGCGCGATGGTGTTCGGCAAGGTGCGGCGCACCGGCACCGTCAGTTCGAGCAGCTTTCCGCCCCGGCGGACGCCGAGACGGACGTCGTCGCCCCAGCGCAGATCGGCCGTCAGTTGCCGTAGTCCGGTATCCGCACTGATCGGCGCACCGTTGAAGCTTGTCAACACGTCGCCCACATTCAGTCCCGCCCGATCCGCAATCGAGCCCGGGCTGACCTGAATGATTTGTCCCGGGTCGTCGCCGAACTTGCCCATGAGGGATACCCCGATTACCGGGTAGAGGGGCTCGCGTGCCTGCGGCACGCCCCAGATAAACGAGGCGTAGGACGCCCGCACCTCCGAAACCGTCCTGTTGTCCCCATCCAAAACTGGCACGGGCAACAGTGAGGCGATGCGACCGTCGTAGTACGCATCGATCTGCCGCTCTGATCCGAGCCCGTAGCTGGCGTGGCCGGCGCCGAGCAGCACGACCATGATCGCCTTTGTGCCCCCGTGGTTCCGCAGTGCCTCGAGCGCGTTCCAGCCGAGCGTTGCATCCCACGTGGTCTGGGCTCGGTACAGGCCGCTTAATGCGGCCTCGTTCAGGTGCAGCTTGTCGTCCGCGGGGAAAGACGCCCGGTACATGAGCCGGTACTCGTCGCTCTCGGGAGCGAGGCTGGGCGGGAAGTGGGCCGCTTCCTCCAAAGAGAGCGCGGCGAAGCCATCGGCGCGAACCCGCCGGACGACCTCCCGGGGACTGTTAATCGCGTAGAGCCGCAGCTGGTTGTCGCGCGCGTAGCCCAGGATGTCCCGATAGTAGTTCCAGTGGTGGCTCCAGTTGTCATACCACCGGGACGCTTCGAGAAACTGCGCCTCCGTCAGGCGACCTGCAGTCCAGGCGTCGAGTGCAGACTGCTCAGTATACGGTAGCATCTCAAGGCCGATGAGCACCTCGCGGCCGGACTCATGCAGTGCCCGGATCGTGCGCAACTGGACCTCGTGAAAGTCGGCGTTCGTGTGGTTCTCGCCGATGAACAGTATCCCGGTGCTGCGCAGGCTTCTTGCCAGCTCGGGCGGCGCGATCACCTGGCCGCTGGCGGTGTCCGTGATGGCGTCCAGAACGAGTGAAGCCTGGCGGTTCTTCCGGGCCGGGTCGCCAATCTGAAGCTCGAGAAGGCTGGTGGGTCCGCTGGCCGCATCAGCAACTGCCCACTGCGGGATCGCGCCTGGCAGGGCGAGGGCCAGCAGGACCGTCAGCGCAGAGTGAAGCCGTCGCATGAACAAGAGTCCTTGCGGGTCGTGGAGCCATGGGTCCGCGGTTCGAAGCCTGCAATATACGGGTCCACTGAATACTCCAGCCGATGGGGACTACCCCGTGGCCTCGAGCTCGCGGGTCAGGTTGCGGTGACCGGTGGGAGTCACCAGCACGTTGTCTTCGATCCGTATGCCGCCGTATCGGCGCAGGGCGGCAAGCTGGCGCCAGTTCACTCGTACCGCGTGCCGGCTCCTGCGCAGCCGCGCCAGCAGGGAGTCGATGAAGTAGAGACCGGGCTCGATGGTGATGACCATGCCGGTCGCCAGCGGGCGGGTGAGGCGGAGACGCGGAAAGCGCTTCGGCCGAGCCAGTTCACCGCCGCGCCGGCTGGCGAGGCCACCGCCCACGTCGTGCACCTGCAGGCCGAGGAGGTGACCGAGCCCGTGGGGCAGAAAGGCGTCGGTCACGCGCCGGGCCACCATGTCTTCCGGCGCCATCCGCACCAGGTCCCAGCGCGCGAGGAGGGTGGCGATCTCGCGGTGTGCGGCGAGCTGGAGCTCGGGAAAGGCAACGCCCGGGCGCACGAGCTCGCAGAGCCGCTGCTGGGCCTTGTCCAGGTCCCGCACCATGCTGGCGAACTCGCCCCGGCGGGCGGCGTGGGTGCGCGTGATGTCCGAGGCATACCCCCCATGCGTGCAACCGGCGTCGAGCAACAGGCTGTGTCGCTCCTTGGGCGGGAGTCGTTGCCGGTCCCGATGCTGGTAGTGCAGGGTCGCGCCGTTCCGGTTCATGGCGACGATGGCCGGGTAGGGCAGTTCATCGTCGGTCTGGCCGCAGGCGGCGAGAAAGATCAGGCCCATTTCGTACTCGCTGCAGCCGGCCGCGAAGGCCTGACGCACAGCCCGGTGGCCGGCCAGTCCCAGGGCAGTCGCAACCTGAATGCACGCCACTTCCCAAGGCGTCTTGTAGGCCCGGTCGTAGTCGAGGTGCGTCAGCAGGGCTTTCGGGTTCAACGGGCCGGGCAGGGCCATGCCACGCCACTGCAACGGGGCACCGAGTACCACCAGGCGCGTCTTCTTTCCCGGCAGATGCCTGCGGATCTCGTCCCGGTGCCGAATCACGCGCACGTCCAGCGTCTTCTGCCAGGGTCCCCGGGGGATCGGCGCTGGCTGGTGCCAGAAGTCATCGGGCTCGAGCACGAGCAGCAGGGGCTTGCGACCCGGGCGATAGAGCAGCGCGGATCCGGGATGGGACGCCAGCGGCGCCCACTGGAGGAAGAGCGGCTCGGCCCGGTAGGGATAGTCCTGATCGTCCCGGTGCACCAGCACGGGTACGCCGGCGCCAATGAGCACGGCATCGAAGCCCGCGCTCTCGAGGGCGGCGTCGTACCGGGCGCGGAGCGCGTCGATATGGGGGCGATAGAGTCGGGCGGCAGGTTGCACGTTGTAAGTCTAAACTACCGACCCCATGGAAACGCATCTCACCGGGATCACTACCACGGGCACACCCCACCTGGGGAATTACGTGGGCGCGATCCGTCCCGCCATCGCCGCCAGCCAGCGCAAAGACGTGCAGTCCTTCTACTTCCTGGCGGACTACCACGCGCTCGTCAAGAACCAGGATCCGGACGCCGTGCGCCAGTCGAGCCTGGAGATCGCAGCCACCTGGCTGGCGCTGGGCCTGGACACGAGCCGCTCGGTCTTCTACCGGCAGTCGGATATCCCGGAGATCCCCGAGCTCACCTGGATACTGACCACGGTCACCGCCAAGGGCCTGATGAACCGCTCCCACGCCTACAAGGCGGCCGTGGAGGCGAACGAGCACGCGGGCTACGTGGACCAGGACAAGGGGATCACGATGGGGCTCTTCTCCTATCCGATCCTGATGGCCGCGGACATCCTGATGTTCAAGGCGCACCGGGTGCCG
>CAYMKJ010000212.1:0-6920 GCA_964391025.1 uncultured Chromatiaceae bacterium | reverse complement strand
ATCAGCCACGCCGGATCAACGTATGTCCGCAGGTAGCGGCGCTGGCTGACCCGACGGCAACCACCCCCTGCGCTCAAGACATGCTGCGATGTGCTCTTCCGTGGCTGGCAGCGCCAGTCTCTGATTCATCGCGCCCGTGTGTTGAAAACGGCACACAGACATCGCGTGGGCAAATTCCGCGCTCTGCGTTTGCGGGGGTCCTGAATCATGGACTGCGCAACTGGATACGCCGAAGCTGATGACGATCACTAACAGCGGTGATGTCAGCCTAGCTGTCACTGGCCAGGCGCCGCCGGTCGGGCACCGCGCAGCGCAGCGCTGCCATAGGCCAGCCGGTACAGCGCCGGGAGCACCAGGAGGCTGAGCAGGGTGGCCGAGATGATGCCGCCGATCACCACCGTGGCCAGCGGTCGCTGAACCTCCGCACCCGTGCCGGTATTCAGCGCCATCGGCAGGAATCCCAGGCTGGCCACCAGCGCCACTATCAGGATGGGGCGCAACCGCAGGAGCGATCCATCGACGATCGCTTTCTCCAGGTCCTCCCCCTCATCCAGCAACTGGCGAAACGCGGCCACCATCACGACACCGGTGAGAACCGCCACGCCCGACAGGGTGATGAAGCCGATGCCGGCCGAAATCGACAGCGGAATGTCCCGCAGCCAGAGCGCCGCAACCCCGCCCGTCAGCGCGAGAGGCACGCCGCTGAAGACCAGCAGCGCATCCTTGGCCGAGCCGAACGTGAGCAGCAGCAGGCCGAAGATCAGGACCAGTGTCAGGGGCACCAGCAACTGCAGGCGGGCGGTGGCTGACTGCAGCTGCTCGAAGGTGCCGCCATAGTCCAGCCAGTAGCCGGGCGGGATTTCCACCTGGCTGACGCGGGTCTGCACGTCGGCCACGAAGGAGCCCAGGTCCCGGCCGCGCACGTTGGCGGCGGCCACGACACGCCGCTTGCCGTTCTCCCGATTGATCTGGTTCGGCCCCGGCTCGGTGGTCACGGTGGCCACTTCGCGGAGCGGCACGTAGCCGCCATCGGGCAGCGGCACCGGGAGATTTTCGAGAGTGTGCGGGTCATTGCGGAGCCGCTCGGGCAAACGAACGACCAGGTCGAAGCGGGCGTCACCCTCGAACACCTGCCCGACGGACTGACCGCCCAGCGCCATGGCGACGAGGTCCTGGACATCGGCCACGTTGATGCCGTAGCGGAACAGCAGGTCCCGCTTCGGCGTCACCGTCGTCACCGGCAGCCCGGTGGTCTGTTCCAGCTTCACGTCGGCGGCCCCGGGCACGACTTTAAGGATTTCCTCGATGCGACTGCCCACCTCGAGAAGCGTCTCCAGGTCGTCCCCGTAGACCTTGATCGCCAGGTCGGAACGCACCCCGGAGATCAGCTCGTTGAAGCGCATCTGGATCGGCTGGGTAAATTCATAGTTGTTCCCGGGAACCCGGGCAACCGCCGCTTCCAGTTCTGCGACGAATTGCGCCTTGGTCTTGGACGGGTCGGGCCAGTCTTCGGGGGACTTCAGCATGATGAAGTTGTCGGCCACGGAAGGGGGCATCGGGTCGGTCGCCACATCGGCCGTGCCC
Source organism: uncultured Chromatiaceae bacterium (assembly GCA_964391025.1). GTDB lineage: Bacteria > Pseudomonadota > Gammaproteobacteria > Steroidobacterales > SHZI01. Next base: position 5,336 of record CAYMKJ010000212.1, on the reverse strand, counting down.
ATCTTCGCGAAGATGCGTTCCACTTCCGGCAAATTGCTGATGACCGCCTCCAGCTGCTTCTGCATACCGATGGCCTGCTCCAGACCGGTGCCGGGAATGCGCATGGCGTGCATGGCGATATCGCCCTCGTCGAGGCTGGGCATGAACTCCGAGCCCATCCGGGTGGCCAGCCAGCCCGATGCGACGACCAGGACGACGGCCCCGGCCACGACGGCCATCCGCTGGCGAAGGGCAAAGCCCAGGGCCGGTTCGTACACGCGCTTTACGGCGGCGACGATCGGGTTCTCCTTCTCCGAGAGTCGGCCACTGAGGGCGAGAGCCACGGCGGCCGGCACGAAAGTGACGGAGAGCACCAGGGCACTCAGCAGCGCCACGACGACGGTGAAAGCCATCGGCCAGAACATCTTCCCCTCGACGCCCGTGAGGGCAAAGATCGGCAGGTTGACCAGCACGACGACGATGACGCTCACGAGGCTCGGACGGAACACCTCCCGGGTCGCCATATAGACGGCATGCAGCCGCTCCTCGGTATCCAGCAGACGACCCAGCTTAAGCTGGCGCTGGGACAGCCGGAGCATGCAGTTCTCCACGATAATCACGGATCCGTCCACGATGAGGCCGAAATCGAGGGCCCCGAGGCTCATCAGGTTGGCGCTTACACCGTTCTGCACCATGCCCGTGATCAGCATCAGCATCGACAGGGGGATGACGAGGGCGGTGACCAGCGCCGCCCGGAGATTGCCGAGCAGCGCAAACAGGACGATGACCACCAGCAAGGCGCCTTCGATCAGATTCGTCTGCACCGTTGCGATGGTTTTGTCGACGAGTGTGGTGCGGTCGTAGACGGTCCGCGCGATCAGCCCGTCCGGCAGCGTCTTGTTGACCTCCTTAAGCCTGGCGGCAGTCCGCTGGGAAACCACCCGGCTGTTCTCGCCAATGAGCATGAAAACGGTGCCCAGCACCACTTCCTTGCCATCCTGCGTGGCGGCGCCCGTGCGCAGATTCCTGCCAATGCTCACCTCGGCCACATCGCCGACAGTGACCGGCGCCCCGTTGACCTGCCGGATGACGATCCGCTCGATGTCACGCAAACCCGTCACCTGGCCCGGCGTCCGGACGAGGTACTGGGCGCCCGACCGTTCCACGTAGCCCGCGCCGACATTGGCGTTGTTCTTCTCCAGCGCCTCCATCAGCTCCCGGGGTGTCACTCCGTAGGCCAGCAATCGGGCAGGTAGCGGGGCGACCAGGTATTGCCGCTCGTAGCCGCCAATCACGTTGACCTCGGTAACGCCCGGGACCTTGGAAAGTTGCGGGCGGACGATCCAGTCCATGACCTTCTTGAGATCGCCCCCGTCATAGAGCGTCCCGTCCGGTTTGCGGGCGCCAGGCTCGGCCTCCACCGTGAACATGTAGATTTCGCCGAGCCCCGTCGCAATCGGCCCCATCTCGGGCTCAAGGCCGGGGGGCAGCAGGCTCTTGACCTGGGAAATGCGCTCCGCCACCCGCTGCCGGGCAAAGTAGATATCGGTGCCGTCCTCGAAGACGACAGTGACCTGGGACAGGCCGTAGCGGGACAGGGAGCGGGTGTAGGAGAGCTTTGGCAAACCGGCCATCGCCGTCTCAATGGCAAAGGTCACCCGCTGTTCGGATTCCAGTGGCGAGTAGCCCGGTGCCTCGGTGTTGATCTGGACCTGGACGTTGGTGATGTCCGGCACCGCGTCGATGGGCAGCTGCTGGTAGTTGTAGATGCCCAGCGCGGCGACAAAGCCCACGACGACCAGCACGATCCAGCGCCGCTCGATGGAGCCACGGATGATGGCGTCAATCATTGGGTCTGCACCTGTCAGTGATCGTGGGACGCGCCAGACTTCTCGATGTCGGCCTTGATGAGGTAGCTGTTGGTCGTGACGTAGCGATCACCGGGCTTCAGCCCGTCGAGTACTTCCACGTGTTCACCATCGCTTCGACCAAGCGCCAGCGGACGAAACTCGTAGGTGTCACCCACGTTGATAAACGCCACTTCCCAGTCCCTGAAGGTCTGGAGCGCCTGTCTCGGTATGGCGACAGGCACGTCGGTGGCTGACACGGTCACCAGGCCTTCGACGAACTGGCCAGGCGTCCACCGGCCGTCCTGGTTGCTTAGGAGTACGCGCACCACCAGCGTCTGGTTGCCACCGGCACCGACCGGGGAAACGAAATCGATGGTGCCCGCCGCTTCCTGCGCGCCATCGGCGGCCTTCACCCGGACGGCCTGGCCGGGCTTGACACGGCCCCGATCCCGCGGGAACGCGTTGAGTTCGGCACGCACGCTGGAGAAATCCGCCACCTGGAACAGCGGCTCGTCATCCGTCGCTTCCCCGGGATTGGCGTGGCGCTCCGTAATGACCCCGGCAATCGGTGCCGTGACCCCGTAGGTCTGCAGGCTCTCGTTGCTCTCCACGGTCGCCAGCTGCTGGCCCTGCTTTACCGGGTCGCCGACGTTGCCCCGGACGCTGCGGACGATGCCCGGAAAGCGTGCGCTCACGGCCCGGACCCGCTCCGGATTGGCCTGGATCGTCCCGTACAACGAGAGACGTTCCTCGATGCGCCCGGCTCCGGCGACGGCTGTCTCCACGCCCGCGTCCTTCGCCATTTCCGGCGCGATGGTGGTGCGGCCCTCCAGTGAATCGTAGGACCAGGTATGGCTTGCACTACCCAGCCGGGCCACCGCCCGCACGGCAAAGGAATGGGGCTCATCGATCGACGTGGTACTGCGGAGGAAATCTGCCTGGGGCACAAAGGCGATCGAGTCCACGGCACCGCCCAGCCGACTGAGTTCCATGGTCAACTGGACCTCGGCAGGGTTTATGGGTTTGCCGTCCCGCATGGGGTACACGCGGAACTCCGGCGGTATGCCGGTTTCAAACATGGTGACCTCGAGGGCGAAGCTGCCATCTTCCAGCAGCCGGCCACCGCGGGGCCCCTCCCCACCTTCCATGTCGTCAGCCCCGTGCTCTCCTCCAGCGTGCCCGGTACCTTCGGTCTGTTGCGCTCCGCCGGGGGAAGAATCCGTTTCTGCACAGCCCGTCGCGAGTGCGAGCCAACTCGCGACCAGGACGGTCGGAAGGATCCGGGCGATCGTCTTGTACATGGTGGCTTCCTTCATTGTTTGCCGCCTTCACTCAGTGGGGAGGTCGCCGACTCATCGACCAGCGGCTCACCCGTCAGCCGCTCGATCTCGGCGAGCAGCGCCTGCGCGTCAACGGCCGAATCGATGGCAGCGCGCCGGGCATCAAGAAAAGCACGCTGTGCGTCGACGAGTTCCAGGTACCCGTAGCGCCCGCGCTCGTAAGCGTACTTCGTCGCCTTCAGCGCCTCCTCCAGCAGCGGCATGACATCCCGCTGCAGGGTTTCTGTTTCCCGGATGGCCTGCCGAAGCTCTTCGTAGAGACCGTACAGCCGGGTCCGCGCCTGGATCAGTGCCGCATTGCGTTCCGCGTCGACCTGGCCGCGCAGAGCCTCGGCCTCGGCGATCAACGGTTCGGCTCGCCGACGGTTGAACAACGGGACGGAGACGCCCATGACCAGCGCCTGATCGGACGTGGCCTCCAGGCGGCGCACCCCACCCGAGATGGCCAGGTCTGGCTTCCGCAGGCTGCGGGCCAGCCTGAGCTCCGCGTCCCGCAACCGCGCCTCTGATGTAAAGCGCAGGAAATCCGGGTTGCCGTCGAGACGCGCCGCGAGGTTCTCGAAAGCAAACAACTCCGGGAAGGCGTAGAGATTGGCACTGACGCCGCTGAAGTCCGTGCGGGTGCTGCCCCACTGGGCGGCGAGGCCCTGCCGGGCCGCACTCAGCTGCGCGGTCGCGCGCTGCTCCTCCAATCCTGCGCGACTGAACGCGGCCCGGGCGCGCAGAAGCTCGCCCTCGGGCGACTTCGCCGCGCGAACCTTCCGTGTCACGTCGTCGACGATGCCCTTCGCCAGTGTCGTCGCCTGTCGGGTGAGCGCCAGCTGTTCCTCTGCAGCGGCCACGGCAATGAAGCGCCGGGTCACTTCGGCCAGGACATCAAGCTGGGCAGCCTGACGCTCGACGGAGAGGAAATCGCGGCCGGACCGGGCGGCGTCACCGCGCAGTTGCCGCTTGTCACCCAGCTCGATCACCTGGGAGAGGGCGAACGTCGCCTCAACAGCGTCCAGACCATTGAAGTCCCCGCTGCCCAGGAAGTTCTCCAGCTCGAAACTCGCCTCGGTTGCGGGTCGCTGACCAGCCTGCAGGATCCGCGCCTCCTGGGCCTTCAGGGCAAAGGTGAACCCCTGCAAGGCAGGGTTCGCGGTCAGGGCGCGTTCGATGGCCTGGCCCAGTGTCAGGCCAGGGGTCAGGCTGGAGGTCTCCTCCGCATGGACCCGGACGAGCGACAGCCCGACGATCAGCACGCACGCACCCAGGGTGCGTGGTCGAAACAGAAACATGGTGGTCTCCCGGCTTGAAGAGCCGCACAGCCGTGCAGCCCGACGATGGCAACGAAACGCAGGGAGACTAGGCGGGGGGTCCCCGAAGCGGTGGCCGGAGGAACAGGAGCGGCAACCGTGTCGGAATATTGCGGAGGACGGGAAGCACCAGCGTCTGTCCTGCGACGACGAGCACCAGCAGGACGAGGAGGAATAGCGCTCCGTCGAGTCCGGGTGGCCAGACCTTGCCGAGGACGGGGCTGCTGACGTCAACCGTCTGGTCCTGGTGGGTCTCGTCCGCACCGGTCAGCAGCGGGTTGCTGTCAGACATATGCAGCGCGACAGCGGGGGCTGATCCGTCCAGGCAGAGATGCAGGTGGGGCCCGCCGAGCGGCGGAAGCAGGACCACAGCGCAGAAGAGCGAGAACAACGCCAGTTTTAGTCGGGAACGGATCATCACTGGGACAAGTTGCCGCAGGGCTCGCGAATAAGGTGCGTGAGGCTACGCCGGTAGCAGCGCGCATGTCCAGTGATTGCAGCTCCCGACACCCGGGCCTGCGACGACGTACTCACGTTGCAGTGCCTGGGCTGGATGGACCCGGGGGCGTCCGCAGCATCCGGCGCCGCAACAGCAGATAAGCCGCTGGAATCACCAGCATCGACAACAACGGCGCCGTAATCATCCCGCCAATCATCGGCGCGGCAATGCGCTGCATCACTTCCGACCCCGTACCGCTGCCCCAGAACAGGGGCAGCAGACTGGCCACGATCACGGTCACCGTCATGGCCTTTGGCCGCACGCGCAACACAGCGCCCTCGATAATGGCAGCGCGGAGGTCGGCGACGGTGCGCAGTTCGCCCCGCTCCGCCCGTTGCTGCACGGCCTGGTTCAGGTAAACCAGGGTGAT
>CAYMKJ010000211.1:0-9424 GCA_964391025.1 uncultured Chromatiaceae bacterium | reverse complement strand
GCCACCGTGACCATCGGCGGGGTTGCCGGCACCTTCACGGTGACGACGGTTGCCGCCGACACCACCCCCGACGCCTTCAACTTTACGCCCCTGACCGGCGTTGCACTGGATACGCCGATCACCTCCAACGCCATCACTGTGGCCGGCATCAACGCACCGGCGCCGATCTCGGTGTCGGCTGGCGGTGAGTACGCCATCGGCGCCGGGGCCTTCACGGCCGTGTCCGGGACGGTTAGCCTCGGCCAGACCGTGAGGGTCCGTCAGACCAGTGCGGCCACGCCCGGCACAGCGACCACTGCCACCGCGCCCATCGGCGGGGTTACCGGCGCCTTCACGGTAACGACAGCGGAGACCCCTCGCGCTGATCTGCTTATCAGTAACGCTTTGGTCAGCGGAACGGCCCAACCCGGTAAGACTTTGGTTTACACACTCATTGTGAACAACTCCGGCCCCAATACGGCCACCAGCGTGGTGGTGAATGACCCAGTGCCGCAGGGCACGACGTTCTACAGTGCTTCGCCGACGCCATCGAGCGCCCCCCTAGTGAACGCGGTGGGCACGGTGACGTGGAATCTGGGCAGCTTGGTCAGCGGTGCTACCACTTCGCTCACGCTCCAGGTCAAGGTCGACAAGAAAGGCGGCGCGTCGGTCGTCAACACGGCCACAGTGAGTTCGTCCACTTCTGACCAGAACCTGGCGAACAACTCCGCCACGGTCACAACCAAACGAAAATAGCGGCCGGACCGAAGGCTACCGCCTAACTTCTACAAACAGACGGACCGAGCCACTCTCAGCCTGACCGTCACTCGAAACGTGGTCTCGCCGTTGCGGGACCGTCGCCTCTCTATTGTTGCCATGGGAAGGTACTCACTGTCGGTGACTTTCTGCGACTCTCCACGAGCGCCAGCAACAGATGCTAGGCCCTCCGTGAGTAGTGAAGGGCAACCTAATAGCGAATTGAGTTGTCATCGACGCGGAGTCGAGGACAGGGGCAGTGATGTCATGGCGGGTACTGGCCCTAGGCGGCTGGCATACGGCGCTTGTTGGGGACGCGCTGCTTAGTGCCCCAAGAGTGTCCCATTGCCAGCCCAATGAGCTGTCAGAGGATCGCAAGCGTCTGATTTTTATGGAGCGGGTGATGGGAATCGAACCCACGTTAGCAGCTTGGGAAGCTGCAGTTCTACCATTGAACTACACCCGCGTCTGAGATGATTCTAGAACATGACGGACGCGCCCCACCAGCAACATATCCGCAGCTTCGTGCGTCGCGCGGGGCGCCAGACCAGGGCCCAGGAGCGCGCCTTGTCCGAGCTCTGGCCCCGGTTTGGCCTGTCCGCGCCGGTGGCGGATGCCACTCCGGTGCTCGATCTGGCCGCCGCCTTCGGGCGCTCCGCCCCCTGCGTCCTGGAAATCGGTTTTGGCAACGGGGATGCCCTGGTCCGGATGGCCGGGTCGTCGCCCGACCGGAATTTCCTGGGCGTCGAAGTCCATGCTCCAGGCGTCGGCCACTGCCTGCTGGCGATCGAGCGTCTTGGCCTGACCAACATCCGCCTGCTGATGCAGGACGCGCTGGAGGTTCTCCGGGACCGCCTTCCGGACCAGGCCCTCCTCGGGGTCCACCTGTACTTTCCGGACCCCTGGCACAAGAAACGCCACCACAAGCGGCGGCTGGTGCAGCCGGATCTTGTTGCACTGCTCGCGGCCCGGATCGCGCCAGGCGGCTACTTCCACGTGGCTACCGACTGGCCGGATTATGCAGTGCACATTAAAGCCGTGCTGGGCGAGAGCCGGGTCTTCCAGGCCCTGGACACGGACCCGTCCCGTGCGGTGGGTGGTCGTCCGCGCACCCGGTTCGAAGCGCGAGGAGAACGGCTGGGCCATCCGATCTGGGAAGCGGTCTACCAGCGGATTTTCTGAACATTACAGGTAGTTTTACGGTGTACCCATCCGGGGCCAAATGCGCTATAAAAAGTCTGCGGTCCTAGCGGCAACTCCAATGAACGAACGAGCCCTCTCCATCAGCTTCGGACTCCCGGAAATCGGGACCTGGTTTCGTGTCGGTGAGGGCAAGACCTTCGAAGTGGTCGCGGTGGACGACAAGGACTGGACAGTGGAAATCCAGCACTTCGACGGCACGGTCGAGGAGGTGGACGGGGACAGCTGGCGCCAGTTGGGCGCCGAGCCCATCCAGGCGCCGGAAGACTGGTCCGGCTCCCTGGACGTCGACACCGTCGACCTGCCCGAGACCGAAGAAAAGCACCAGGCCTTCGACGACCCGCTGGATTTCGTGGACGGCTACGAGTCCTAGCTGTAGCGCCGACCGGCGCGACGGGCTTTTGCTCTGAGGAGCGTCTCAGCGACGAACGGGCAAAATCCCGTCGCGCCGGTCGGCGCTCCTACAAACGCACGAACACCTCGCCGTTCTCCACCCAGCATTCCACCGGCGTCAGCGACCGGCCCGCACAGGGGCCGAACAGGCACAAACCGGACTCCGGCTCGAACAGCGCGCTGTGGGACGCGCAGCGCAGCAGCTTCTGCCCGGGAACCAGGAAGGCGTCGTCGTCCAGGTTGAGCGGGTGCTGCTTGTGGGGACAGACGTTGGCATAGGCCCGCAGCCGGCCGTCCACCTGCACCAGGAAACCGCGAAACGGCCAGTCCCCATCGCCCAGGAAAAACTCCCGGGCGCCCGGGTCACCGAGGTCGGCCAGGCGGGCAACTGCCCTCGCGGCCTCACTCATCCAGCCTTACTCATCGAGTTGGGCCACCTGCCGCCGCAGCAGCACGAGCACGATCAAACCCGGGATTGCCGTAAAGAAGGTGATGGTAAAAAAGCTGCTCCAGCCCACTGCATCGACCAGGTAAGCGGCAGGCGGGCCGAGGAAGTTGCGCGCCACGCTCGCGAGCGCCGACAACAGCGCGTACTGGAAAGCACTGAAGCGTACGTCGCAGAGCGCCATCAGGAACGCGACGAAGGCGGCCGCGCCCATGCCGCCGGCGAAGTTGTCGAAGCCCAGCGCGAGGATCATGAGGGCGGTACTTTTGCCGGTGGCCGCCAGCAGGGCATACAGCAGGTTCGTGAGCGCCTGGAGGATGCCGAAGAACAGTAGCGAGCGGTACAGCCCGAGCCGGGCCAGCAATATGCCACCGGTGAAGGTGCCGAGCAGCGTCAGGGTGATGACCACCGTCTTCGAGATGGCGCCCACTTCCAGCGCCGTGAAGCCGACCCCTTTGATCAGGAAGGCGGTGACCAGCTTCAGCGCGAAAGCATCACCAAATTTGTAGAGCACGATCAGGACCAGCAGTGCCCAACCGCCAGGCCGGCCCAGAAATTCCCTGAGTGGGTCCATCACGGCGGCCACCAGCGTGCGCGGCGTCGGGGCGACACGCTCCGGTTCTGGTGCCGACCAGGTGAACAACACCGTGGCGCCCATGATGACGGCCATCAGCAGGTAAGTGTTTCGCCAGCCGATAGCGTCCGAGAGGATCAACGCCAGTGCGCCCGTGATCCAGGTGGCCACCCGGTACCCCACCTGGGTGGCCGTGGAGCCGACGCCGCGCTCCTCCGGCCGCAGCGTGTCCGCGCGGTAGGCGTCGATGACGATGTCCTGGGTGGCCGAGACGAAGGCGATGAACAGGCTAATGGCCGCCACGGCGAAAATCCCGTCGTTCGGGGCCTGCAGGCCCAGCAACGCGATGAGCCCCGCAAGCACCAGTTGCAGGAGCAGCATCCAGCCCCGCCGGCGGCCGAGGAACGGCAGCGCGTAGCGATCGAGAATTGGCGCCCAGAGAAACTTGAAGGCGTAGGGCGCTCCAACCAGCGTGAGCCAGCCAATGGTCTTGATGTCCACGTTCAGGGTGGCGAGCCAGGCCTGCAAGGTGCTGTCCGACAGGTTGAACGGCAGGCCGGAGGCAAAGCCCAGCGTCAGCGCCGCAGCCACGCGCGGGTTGGCGATGAGATCGCGAAAACGGGTGCGCGCCATGAGCTAGCGAACGGAGCCTGAGTCCAGGTCGAAATCCATGCGCAGCGGCGCGTGGTCCGAGAAGCGGCTGTCTTTGTAAATTGCAGAGCGCCGTGCGGCGCCCTTCAGTCCGGGTGTGCCGATCTGGTAGTCGATCCGCCACCCGACGTTTTTCGCCCAGGCCTGGCCCCGGTTTGACCACCAGGTGTACTGGTCTGGCGAAGGGTTCACCTCGCGAAAGGTGTCCGTGAAGCCTACCGGGCCGAAGAGCTCGTCGAGCCAGGCACGTTCTTCCGGCAAAAAGCCCGAATTCTTCTGATTGCTGCGCCAGTTTTTCAAATCGATCTCCTTGTGGGCGATGTTCCAGTCGCCACAGAGCAGGTACTGGCGGCCAGCCTTCCGGAAGCTATCCTGGCCCAATCTGGCCAAATGCACCCTGAACTCCGTCATGAAGCGGAATTTAGCCTGCTGGCGCGCCTCGCTGGACGAGCCCGATGGCAGGTACAGGGACACAATGCTCAAAGGACCGAAACGGGCCTCGAGGTACCGGCCCTCTGCATCGAATTCGGTTGAGCCAAAGCCCCGCACGATGGCATCGGGTTCGCGGCGGGTGAACAGGGCCACGCCGCTGTAGCCCTTGCGCTGGGCAGGCTCGTAATAACAGTGGAAGTTCCGCGGATGAAACTGGGGCGCCGCGAGCTGGTCGGCCTGGGCCCGCACCTCCTGCAGGCAGACGACGTCGGCGCGCTCCCGTGCGAGCCAGTCGAACAGGCCCTTGCGGGCAGCGGCGCGGATGCCGTTGACGTTGAGCGTGACGATGCGCATGGAAGACTTGAGTGTACGATATCGTCGACAGGGGAGGATCAACCGCATGCGGGGCTACAAGCAGGACTTCATCGAGCTCGCCCTTCAGGTTGGTGTGCTCCGCTTCGGCCAGTTCAAGCTCAAGTCAGGACGCAACAGCCCCTACTTCTTCAATTCGGGCCTGTTCAACACCGGCTACTCTGCGGCGAAACTCGGGCGCACGTATGCCGCAGCGGTGGTGGAATCGGGCATCGCGTTCGATATGCTTCTTGGCCCCGCTTACAAGGGCATCCCCCTGGTCGCGCTGACGGCGGCGGCGCTGGCGGAGCATCACGGCCGGGACTTGCCCTTCTGCTTCAACCGGAAAGAGGTGAAGGAGCACGGCGAGGGCGGGGCCATCGTGGGCGCGCCGGTTTTCGGCCGCGTCCTGATTCTCGACGATGTCATTACGGCCGGCACAGCCATCCGGGAGACCATCACCCTGATCCGCCAAGCGGGCGGCCAAGCCAGCGGCCAAGCCAGCGGGAAGACCGGCGGGAAAAGCCGTGCGGAGGCCGCCGGCGTGGTCATCGCCCTCGACCGCCAGGAGCGGGGCAGTGGAGACCTGTCCGCCGTTCAGGAAGTGGAGCAGAATTTCGGCATTCCGGTCGCCAGCATCATCCGTCTGGACGATCTGGTGGAACACCTGGAAAGCAGCAGTTTGCATCGGCAGTTTCTGCCGCTGGTGCAGGACTATCGGGAGCGGTATGGGGTGACGGCCTGATTGCCCGGAAGGCGGTCAACTGCGATACGGGTCACTGTTTTTGGTTAAGTGACGGAGGGATAATTTCCAGGGAAGTGGGCCTTATGGGCCCGCCGCTGATGGATCCGGGTATGCCGATGTCACGTATGCAAGTGTCAGGCTTTTTCAGGGCTCACCGGGGCGCCTGGCCACTGGCCGTGCTGATCGCGGCTCTACTGGCCCTGGTTGCCACGGAGACCGTAGCCGCTACCGGGAAGAAAGCCGGCCGCGCCACCAATTCATCCGACTCCTCCGTAAAGGTCTACCGCTGGGTCGACAACGAGGGCGTCGTGCACTTCGGTGACCAGGTGCCGGCCGAGTACGCTCCCATCGACCGGCAGGTACTGAACCAGTACGGTATTGCCACGCGCACCGATCAAGGCGCACTGACCGAAGAGGAGCTCGCGGCCGAGAAGAAGGCTGCGGCCGAGATGAGGGCCTCGCTGGCGGCCGCACGGCGGGATGAGGTGCTACTGAGTACCTATGTGTCGGTCGAAGAAATCGAAGCCTTGCGTGACCGGCGCATGGAACTGATTAATGGACAGTTCCTGGTCACCACGAATTACCTGCAAAGCCTCAAGGAAACGCTGAAGCAGCTGCAGCTGGAGGCCAGCACATTCAAACCCTACAGCAAGGATCCTGAGGCAGAGCCCATCGACGCAAAGCTCGCGCAGGAACTCTCGGACATCGCGGACTCAATCACGCTGTACGAGAAGACCTTGCTGGACACCCGCGCCCGCCAGAGCCAGGTGGCAATGGCCTTCGACGCGGACATCGCCCGCTTCAAGGAACTGAAGGGCCTGTAGGAGCGCCGGTCGGCGCTCCTACCCGCGACCCGTATGCCCGAAGCCACCCTCGCCCCGGTCGCTGGCCCGAAACTCGTCCACCACCTCGAAATCCACCTGCACGACCGGCACAAACACCATCTGCGCCAGGCGCGCGCCGGGTTCCAGCTCGAACGCGTCACTGCCCCGGTTCCAACAGGACACCATCAGCTGCCCCTGGTAGTCCGAGTCGATGAGCCCGACCAGGTTGCCGAGCACGATGCCGTGCTTATGGCCCAGGCCCGAACGCGGCAGGATCACCGCCGCGAGGCCCGGGTTGGCGACATGGATAGCCATGCCGGTTGGCACCAGCACGGTCTGACCCGGCAGGATCGTGAGGGTCTCGTCCACGCAGGCCCGCAGGTCCACGCCAGCGGAACCTGCCGTGGCATAGTCGGGCAACGGGAAATCCCTTCCGAGGCGCGGGTCCAGGATCCGCAGCTGGACTTTCTTCATCAACGAGGCCATCAGCCCTCAATTGTTCAACGTGGGTTGCTTAACCGGGCCGGCGGAGCAGTATGACGCGGCTGTCCCGGACGGCCGTGAAGCGCGCAGCCACGGTAGCGATGATACGGCGGGCCAGGTCGCACTTGGGCATCCGGCAAAGCGCCTCCTGACCATCTTGCCAAAGAATGAGGACGCTGTTGTCGTCCTCGTCGAAGCCGAGCTTTGCCCCCACCTGGTTGGCAACGATCATGTCGAGCCGCTTGCGATCCAGCTTCTGGCGGGCGTATTCCTCGAGGCGCTCGGTCTCCGCGGCAAACCCCACCGTAAAGGGCGCACCAGGCCTCGCGGCGATGGTGGCCAGCAGGTCCGGTGACTTCACCATGTCCAGCGTGAGCCGGTCGGTGCGCTTCTTGATCTTGTGGGCAGCTGGCTCTGGCCGGTAGTCGGAAATCGCGGCGGCGCCAATGTAGATATCCACGTCGGCGATTCTCTCGATGGTCGCAGCGAACATTTCGGCCGCAGTCTCCACATCGACACGCCGGACGCCCGCGGGTGTCGGCAGGTTTACTGGACCCGCCACCACAGTGACTTCGGCGCCGGCCTCGACAGCGGCGCGTGCCACGGCAAAACCCATCTTGCCGGAACTCCGGTTGCTGACGAAGCGCACCGGATCGATAGCCTCTCGGGTGGGACCGGCCGTGACCAGCACCCGCGAGCCCTTGAGCAGGCCGGGAAAATCGCCGGCGGGCAGTTCACTGAGGGTGGCAATGATGTCCATCGGCTCCACCATCCGGCCCGGGCCAACGTCGCCGCAGGCCTGGCTGCCGGAAGCCGGGCCGATGCAGCGCACGCCCCGGGACTCGAGCGTCGCGCGATTGGCCTGGGTGGCGGCATGCCGCCACATGGCCTGGTTCATGGCCGGCGCGAGCACCAGCGGCGCCGCGGTGGCCAGACAGAGCGTCGTCAGCAGGTTACCGGCCGAGCCGCCAGCGAGCTGTGCCATAAGGTGAGCCGTGGCGGGCGCGATCAACACGAGATCCGCCCAGCGCGCCAGTTCGATGTGGCCCATGGCGGCCTCCGCGGCGTCGTCCCACAACTCGGAGCGCACCGGATGGCCGGAAACGGCCTGGAACACGGTCGGCGCCACCAGCCGGGTGGCACTCGGCGTCATCACCACGCGGACATCGGCACCGGCATCCTGCAGGCGCCGGACCAGGTCCGGGCTCTTGTAGGCGGCGATGCCGCCCGCGACGCCGAGAACGATACGCTGTTGGTCTAAAGGGCCCAAACCCTGCACCTGTAGTGGGACAACAAAAGCTTAGCGCAACAACCGCGGTACAACCGTGCTTTGTCCGCGAAGCTGGCAGTTTCGCGGCTTGGTGGGCCCGGTACGGACGCCCAGAATGGCGGGCGTGCCGACCCACCCGATAAAGGCCCAACTCATTAAAGCCCAACTAATCAAGGATTGGCCCTTGGCGGAGCGCCCCCGGGAACGGCTGGTCCAGTCCGGTCCCGGCCACCTGACCGACGCCGAATTGCTGGCCGTCCTGCTGGGCCGGGGCGTGGCCGGGGTGTCAGCCCTCGACCTGGCGCGGCACTTGCTGGGCCGCTTCGGCGGCATGCGCGGTGTGCTGAACGCCGGCCACGCCGAGCTTGAGTCGCTGCATGGCCTCGGTCCCGGCAAGTCCGCCGTGCTGGCCGCGGCCCGCGAATGCTGCTGCCGCTACATGGGGGAAAAGCTGGCTCCCGGCAAGACCATCAGCTCCCCGGCGGACAGCCAGGACTTCCTGCTGGCCCGGCTCCGGGACCGGCCCCACGAGGTGTTCTGCTGCATTTTCCTGGACAACCGGCACCGGGTACTGGCCTTCGAGGAGTTGTTCCAGGGCACCATCGACAGCACCACCGTCTATCCCCGGGAGGTCGTGCGGCAGGCCCTGCAGCGGAACGCGGCCGCCCTGATCCTGGCTCACAACCACCCGTCCGGGGTCCCTGAGCCCAGCGACGCGGATCGCCTGATCACTCGGCGAATCCGGGACGCCCTGGAGCTGGTGGACGTGCGCCTGCTGGATCACTTCGTCGTCGGGGACGGCACCTGCGTGTCCCTGGCCAGCCGGGGGTTGCTGTAGCCCCGGTCCCGCTGGTATAAAGTGCGGCCGTCGGGCACCCCGGCGGGCCACTAATTCATTGCCAATAATTCATTGACGGCGCAGAGGTTTGTTATGTCCCGGGTCTGTCAGGTCACCGGCAAGAAGCCGATTTACGGCAACACCGTGTCCCATGCCAACAACAAGAAGCGCCGGCGGTTCCTGCCCAACCTGCACACGCACCGGTTCTGGCTGGAGGGCGAGAAGCGCTTCGTCACGCTGCGCGTCTCAACCCACGGTCTCCGTACCATCGACAAGCTCGGTCTCGAGAAGGTGCTGGAAAACCTGCGCGCCTCTGGTGAGCAGATCTAGGGCGAGGCAGATCCAGGGCAAGTAGGTCCAGGGCAAGTAGGTCCGAGGTTAAGAATCATGGCCAAGAGCATCCGCGACAAGATCAAGCTGGTATCGACTGCCGATACGGGCCACTACTACACCACCACCAAGAACAAGCGCACCCATCCGGAC